>NZ_CP096203.1:3600000-3900000 GCF_023195755.1 Chryseobacterium nepalense | reverse complement strand
CAAGGTGATCATAATGATCGTGAGTGATGACCAGATAATCAATGGCAGGAATATCTTCAGGTTTAAAAACATCTGCCCCCGGAAATGCTTTATTGAAAAACTTAAAAGGAGAGCCGTACGAACTGAGCACAGGATCAATAAGAAAAGAAATTCCGTCGGTCTGGATATAATAAGAGGAATGCCCAAGCCATATAAAAACGTCCTGATCTTTTGGCAGACTTTTCAGGTCTGTATGTATTGAGGGAATTCTTGATAAAGGTTTGAGATGAGGATCTTTTTTGTCAAACAGAAAATTAAACATTACTTTGGGCATGGAATAACCTTCTGCCAACGCCGGAGTATAAGAAATATTCTGGAACTGCTTATTTTTATAATATCGGGAACGTTGCATTTTAATCAACCGCTCTCCTTTTGCTTCTGAACCAAAAACCTCTTGTCCGGTAATGATAAAATACACCAAGACAAGTAAAACAGCAAGACTAATAACTATGTAAATCATTTTTTTAGATAAATGTTAATAGATGACAATATCATATATGACGGTTACAGAAAATAAAACCTTTAATTTATATGAAAAAAGTACGCCTTTTTTCTAAACATAATAACTAAAATTTTAATTTTGAAATAAAAAAAGTGCAGAAAAATTATTTCATCCTGTTATTTCTTCTGTTGATTACAGCCTGCGGATCTGTCCGGAAACACAACGAACTGCAGAAAATATCTATTCCGCCTGAAAAGCTGAAACAGGATGTGGATTTTGCTTACTCCAAGATCAAAGAAATGCACCCCCAGCTTTTCTTGTATATTTCACAGCAGGAATTTGATCATAAATTTGACAGTGTAAAAAAGACCATTAATTCACCACTTACACCGCTTCAGTTTTATTTTAAGCTGCAGCCGGTAATTTCAGATATCCGTGAAGGTCATCTTTCGCTGAGAATTCCGTCCAAAAGGATCAGTAAAAAAGAAATCAGAGACCTGGAAAATAAAAAAGGAATGTTCAGCCGCTTTGATTATTACATTCAGGGGAACCGTCTTTTTATTATCCGAAATAAAGATTCTATTGAAAATATCAAACCCGGAACAGAAATCCTGGCCATTGATCATACACCTGTCTCTTATTATATCGACAGATACAGAAGGCTCATCAGCACCGACGGATTTAACACTACCTTTAAGCCGTATTTTCTGAAAGACCTCTTTTTCAATTATTACGTGGCAGAAAAAGGCTTCCAAAATAAAGCCCTTATTGAAACGGTTTATAATGGCAAGAAAAAAAACTATCAGCTGACACGAGAATCAAAAACCGAGAGTGATTTAAAAAAAGAAAAAGAAAACAAAAAAAGAACGGATGAGAAAAAAATCAATGATTACGTTGCTTTTAATGATTCTTACAACAGAAATTTTAGGTTTCTTGGTAAAGACAGTACCATTGCTTACATTCAGGTGAAGAGTTTTTCGGGAGTATATTCAGGAAAGTTTTATAAAAATGCTTTTGAAAACATAAAGAATGCACAATCAAAATATCTTATCATTGATATAAGAAACAATTACGGAGGTTCGCTGGAAGAAATTCACAAGTTGTATTCCTATCTTTCTCCCGAACCGTATATTTTGATCAAACCTTCCGAGGTAAACTCTGCAACAACACCATTAAAAACCAATTATTTCAGAAAAAGCAATGCTTTGCAATACACTTTCAAAACTCTCGCTTACCCTGCTTTTTTCTTTGCACAGACTTTCAGCACTTACAAAAAGGACGGGAAATTTTACTATAAAATAAAAGCTGACAAACTCTCAAAACCCGATAAAAATGTTTTTACCGGAAAAGTTTTCGTGTTGATTAACGGAGCCAGTTTTTCAGCATCATCCATTCTTACTTCTAAACTTAAAAATGATAAAAGAGCTGTTCTCGTCGGCGAAGAAACCGGCGGTGCCAATGACGGAACAGTAGCCGGATTTTATTCATACCAGACTCTGCCCAATTCAAAGATAGATCTGCCGATCGGGCTTGTTTTTGTACAACCTGATATTACCCCTACGCATACAAAAAAAGGCGTTGTTCCCAACGTTCCCGTTCGGGAAACAATGGACGATATCATTAATAAAAGAGATCCTCAGCTCAACTGGATTCTTAAAGAAATTGAAAAAGAAAAAACGATAAAATAATCATATTAACTGATGATTAAAAACACATTGAAGGTATTTAAAATACTTGCTTTTATAATACTTACATGGTTTCTCGGACATTCAATCTTCATTGTTTATGATGGACTTTCTGACAATGGTACAAAAGCAGATCTTGCCGTTATATTAGGAAATAAGGTTAATGAAGACGGAACTTTGTCCAAATGACTGGAAATGCGACTGAGAACCGGAGTGCAATTATTTAAAGCAGGACGTGTAAAACAAATTCTGGTAAGTGGCGGACTGGGAAAAGAAGGCTTTTATGAAGGAGATAAAATGAAAGAGTTTCTGAAAACCCATGATGTTCCCGATTCCGTAATTATCGTCGATAATCTCGGAAATAATACCAGAGCCAGTGTGGATAATACTTTAACCCTAACAAAGCGGATGTCTTTCGATAGCCTTATTGTTGTTTCCCAGTACTTTCATGTTTCCAGAACGAAAAAACTGTTCAGGGATCGGGGCTTTAAAAATGTAAGCAGTGCAAGTCCGGATTATTTCGAATGGCGGGATATATATGCCATAATAAGAGAATTTCCGGCTTATTATACACAATAAAAGGTTTCGGCGGGCTTTCAGCCCGCCGAAACTGCTAGGTAAGCTCGTTGACAAGAGATTCAATCTGCCGGATGTGTTTCCCGTATAGTCGGCTAAACCACCATTTACCGATAAAAAACAGCAAAGGCATCACGATAAGAATACTGCCGATAAGAATGCCGGCGATTTTCAGATGGGAAAGGGGCACCGGCCTTGGAATAAACTCAAGGACAATAATAATTTCGCACACTAAAAACGGGACAAAACAAAGATAGAAAGAAAGATAATACTGCTTATTGAGATCAAACTGGTGAAGCAGGTCTTTCAGGCTGTCGTAGGTCTTCATCATCGGGCTGCTCATATTGTTATACAGTTTAAAAAACTGACTGAAAAAAAAGAAAGTCACGAAAACCATCGAAGCAATAAGAATGGTAATATAAAATTTAAACTTAAAAGGGCCGGAAGATAAAGCGATCACAGTGAACGCAAAAATAAAAATCCCTATCGTAGACCAGAATTCCATGCGCATATTGCTTCGGATTTTTTCAAGAGGAAGATTAATTTTATTCTTCTGCTCCATGCTGATTCCCGGTGTTCCGTCAAAAGAATCGTCCTGATTCCATGTATTTTTTAATTCATCTATATTCATGACATTTGATTTTACTATTGTGATTTATTAGAGTTTAAAATATCTTTAAGTTTGTTTTTAGCACGGTTCATCTTTACCCGCACATTTCCTTCAGAGATTCCCATCTGCTCAGCAATTTCTTTTCCGGAAAAATTTTCGAGATAATAAAAAATAAAGGCCTTGTCGATAGAGCTCAGCTGGTTGATGGCTTTGTACATATCACTCAGCTTTTCTTCTTTTTCATTATTAAATTCTTCATGGGCAATTTTATATTCGGTGTAAGATCCGCCGCTGATAAAACTTCTTTTTTTCTCATTCTTAAGAAAAATAATAGCGGTATTAAGAGCGATACGATACAGCCAGGTAGAAAATTCACTCTGTCCTCTAAAATTAGGATATGCCTTCCAGACCTGATAGGTAATTTCCTGAAAAAGATCGTCCCGGTCGTCCTTATCGTCCATGTACATTTTAGAAATCTTGAAAATGATTCCTTTATGTTTTTCAATTTTATCTAAAAAATCCTGTTCCGTTGAGGCCATAATTTTCGTCTCTCTGTGAGGTTAGTTGCCTTCTTAAAAAAATGTTACAGCAAATGCCCATTTTTTTTAATAATTCTGAATTGAAATTGATTCGCACGCGTTTAACTAATTTATACAAATGATTCAAAAATTCTAATAATACTCTCCTAAAAAAATTCATAATTTTAAAAATCCGGTCTGGTTTATCATAAAAAACTGATAATAAAAGCTATGAGATGATTTTATGGCTTAATATTTGTGATTCCTGAGTAACACCAAAAAATATAAATATGCCTTTTATTACAAAACAGGACGATCAAAACGTCCAGCTTTATTATGAAGATTTAGGATCAGGACAGCCTATTATTTTGATTCACGGATGGCCGCTGAGCGGAAAATCATGGGAAATGCAGATTCCTGTTCTTCTCAATCTAGGATACCGCGTTATTTCTTATGATAGAAAAGGTTTTGGGAAATCATCCCCAAGCCTTGATGGCTATGATTACGACGGATTGGCAAAAGATCTTCATGAAATTATCACACAGCTCGAACTTAAAAATGTGATCCTTTTCGGATTCTCAATGGGTGGCGGCGAAGTAGTGCGTTACCTTACGAATTACGGAACCGAAAACATCGATAAAGTAGCATTAATTTCATCCATCATCCCGCTGGTAAAAAAGAAAGATGATAATCCGGATGGTGTGCCGCAGGAAAAGCTGGATGAGATTATGAATGCTTTAAAAACAGATCGCATTACGTTCCTGGAATCATTCCACAAAGATTTTTACAATGTCGGACTGCTCTCAAAAACAGTCAGCCAAAAACAGCTAGAGTATGATTGGGCCATTGCTTCATTCGCCAATCCTATCGCGACGATCAAATGTGCAGAAAGCTGGGCCAATACGGATTTCCGTCCCGAACTTAAAAATGTAACGGTAAAAACACTCATCGTACATGGAGATTCAGACAATATCGTTCCTATTGACACTGCAGGAAAACAGGCTGCTCAGGGAATTATCAACAACGATTTCATGATCATAGAAGGAGCGCCGCATGGTCTTAATGTAACCCACGCAGAAGAACTGAACGGTATTATCAGCAGATTCCTTACGTCACAATAACAATTCTCTTCAATATATGTCTTGATTTCATTTAATCAAAATTCGCAGCACCTTTGGTGCTGCGAATTTATTTTATATTATAAACTACATAATTTTTCAGCAATTCCCCTCCTTTGGAGGGTTGGCGGAAATTCAAAGAATTTACGACGGGGTGATTTAAAACGCTCTTCACAATTATTCACCATATCATTAAAACAAGCATTCATTGCTTCAACAAATCCCTCTTTGTGTCTTCCTGTAAGGATCTAAACCAATTAATAAAATGCACAATAAATCATTGTTGAAATGCTTTGACTCCGTCGAACCTAAAGGTTTCAGCATGACAAGCTAATGAATAGAAAAGATTCTTCACGCCGCTCCGCTCTGCTCAGAATGACAATAGCCCATCCTTGTTACAATCTAAAAAATATAATCCGTACTCAGGAAATTAGAATCATGATCCCGTACAATTGTATTCAGAAGGTTTTTATTAGATTCCGTTACTTTCGCGGCCACCAAAGATCGGATTGAGAATGACCGCAATGCATCAAAAACCGAAAGCGTACCTTCAGCACTGTCTTTTCTTCCCGTGAAAGGAAAAACATCCGGACCACGCTGTGCCTGACAATTGATATTCACCCGGCTTACGAGATTAACAAACGGATCAATCAGTTTCGATACTTCCATCGGGTCTTCACTGAAAATGCTTACCTGCATCCCGTGATCCGCATTCACCTGGTAATCGATCGGTTCATCAATGCTCTCAAAAGGAACCACCGGAATTACCGGACCAAACTGTTCTTCATGGTAAAGCTTCATATCGCTGTTAACAGGATAAACAACGGCCGGAAAAAAGAAAGATTCTTCACCGAAACCACCATTTTCATTGAGGACTTTTGCTCCTTTCGACTTTGCATCTTCAATACATTCTTTCAGATAAGGTGGTTTATTCACTTCAGGGAGCGGTGTTATTTTAACATCTTTTTCCCACGGCAGCCCCGGTTTCATGGCAGCAACAGCAGCGGTAAGCTTTTGGGTAAATTCTTCAGCAACATCTTTCTGCACAAAGATCAGCTTAAGAGCCGTACAACGCTGACCGTTAAAAGATAACGACCCCAGGATACATTCGCTTACCGCAACATCCAGATTTGCATTTTTAGTAACAATGGCAGCATTTTTCGCATCCAGGCTCAAAATAGCACGTAAACGATTAACCTTCGGATGAAGCTTTTTCAGACCATTGGCCACTTTACTGGAACCGATAAAAGCCAGTACATTTACCTTTCCGCTTTCCATGATCGGGGTGATGATCTCAGCGCCTTTTCCGTAAAGCGTATTTACCGTTCCTTTAGGAAATGCTTCCTTAAATGCTTTTAACAGCGGATAATGTGCCAGAACACCATGTTTGGGAAGTTTAAACAAAATCGTATTTCCCATAATCAGTGCAGGAATAAGTGTGGTAAATATTTCATTTAAAGGATAATTGAACGGTCCCATGCTTAACACTACGCCGAGAGGAGCTCTTCTGATCTGTGCAATTGTACCTTCTTCCTGCTGGAAACGGGACGACTCGCGGTCAAGATCTTTCAGCGCATCAATAGTCTGGTTGATATAATCTACCGTTCTGTCAAATTCTTTTGTAGAATCGGCCAATGTCTTTCCGATTTCCCACATCAGCAGCCTTATGATCACGTCGCGCTCCCTGATCATAAGGTATACAAACTTTTGCATACATTTAATTCTCCCTTCCACAGACATCGTTGGCCACTCTCCCAGCCCGTTGTCGTAGGCTTTTACGCAGGCATCCAGCACTTCCATTGCTTCTTTCGGTCCGATATTGGGAACGCTTCCCAACAGCTTTCGCTGCAGTCCGTTTTCCGTAGGAATGCAGACCGGCGAATAGATTTCCTGTACATCTCCGCTCCACACCACCAGTTCTCCATTCAGGAGATATTCGCGCTGATGGATTTCGGGAACTTTATATTCTTCCGGAATTTCGTTGTAGGATTTGAATATTTCGTGAAATGAAGGGGTGTTTGATGATTCCATAGATCTTTTTTATTGTATTATTATTTAGTGATATTATTTGAATAGAATAAAGGTAGACCTAAAAATTGATTTTAAAAAGAGCGAATTAATAGATTTGCTCTATTTAAAATAAATGTCATTCTGACGAAGGAAGAATCTCACCACGATAAACACTCAATCATCCGTGCAAATCCGAGAAATCTGCGGTTAAAAAGATTCTTCACGCCGCTCCGCTCTGTTCAGAATGACAACAACCAACAAAAACAATTATTTTATTGTTTTAAAATCATTACTTCATCTTCGTGGTCACAACAATAGCTCCGTTCTTCGCTTTCCTGCCATAAGCCGCAATCGCTTCTTCTCCTCTCACGACCCGGATGTTTTCAATCATCTTCGGATCAATATTTCTGAATTTCTTTTCGTTCATTCTTTTCCCGTCAACCACATACAGCGGAAGATTAGTTCTGATGCTTACCGTTTGTAGCCCTCCTACCACCATACTCACGCGTTTAACGGAATCCTTTATGACCACCGACTCTACATTTCCTTTCGTTGTCTCTTTCAGCATATTGTCTTTCTTTGGCTCGCATTGCTGGGCTTTAACAGCCGTAAATCCTCCGGCGGTCAGGATAAAGCCCACCGCAAACTTTGCAAACAGTGTGTTGATATAGGAAAACTGCAGGTCGCGGTTGAGCTGTGACGTTTTAAAACGGCCGCAGGTATCTTCAGAATTTTGCGAAAAGGCATCAACAATTCCTTCATCCGGAAAGGTGGTAAAATCTTTTACGGTTTTTACACATACAGAGCAGAATCTTCCCTGTTCAGCGGGAGCCATCAGATCCCAGTTTTCATGACATGGTGTCGGTATCGTTAATTTCATAGCAGATCTTTTCTTACAAAGATGCAGTATCCATTAAAAAGGTTGGAAATGGTAACATTTTATTTCCAATAATTCTTCCGTACAAATCATAAAAAACTCAGCGGGGTGCTGAGTTAATTCCATTATTCGTTTTTAGGCTGATCGTTTTCTTTGTCTTTTCCGGATGAAGAATTTTTGGCCGCTTTTACCAGTTCATTCACATCGCTGTAGAAAAGCTCCCATCCCGATACTTCCTTCATGCCCGTGAGCAAATTGAAATACGATTTAAGGTTTTTCTCAAGAACCTTCCGGATGGCCGATGCGCTGGACATCTGCCGGAGGTCTGCATTCGCTTCCGCCTGATCGGCGAAGATCAGTTCAAAAGCGTCATGCTTGGTTTTCATCTCGTTAAATGCTGCATCCAGGGAAAGTGCGGTGACTTTCTGTTTGTTTTCGGGACGTTCCAGTTCCTCAATCAGCTTTTTCATCTGGGCGGTCTGGGATGAATAACTCAGCCGGTCCAGATCCAGTCCGAACTGCTTGAATACCTGGTACAGATCTTCGGCCAGCTGTTGGTTGACTGCCGTGGGAAGCTTGCGGTAACCGTTCAGAAATGCTTTGAGGTTTTTGTAAGCAACGTCGCGTTCATAATCGGCGGTAGCAACATCTGTTCCTTTTCCGCTGTAGATCTGCTTGGTATACACCTCATCGTACGCTGCATAAGAAGTCTGTATCGCTGATACAAGAGGATGGTTGGAAATAACAGGGTATTTTCCCGATTGGGCATTCGAAATAATTCGTTGGGCAAGAGTAGCCAGATCTTTGGTACTCAATTTAGTAAGAGCAATTTTCATTTGTGTAAATTTTTAGATCACTGTTCCAAATATATAAAAAAGTTGTTAGGTTACAAACAACTTGTTGGAAACCTCCGGAGTCCTCCGGAAGTTCCCCGCACTTTGCGCAAGACCAAAGAAGTCCTCCGGAGGTTTCCCGCAACTTGCAGGAGACCTCCGGAGATGTACGGAAGAGTCCCGCAGACTGTTGGAGACTTCCGGAGGTGTACGGAGATTTGTTTCAGGGTTGTTTTTAAATTACGTAGAAATACGGAATGGAATGTGGTGGTGGTTTTTTATTTTTAACGGCTATTTGTTTGATAAATAAGCAAGAAATTATGCTGCTACGGGAAACCGTAACGGGATATTATCTGTTCTTATTACATTTGAACATGATATTTAAAGAAATTAAAAAAACTAAACTATGGGATTTTTTGACTTTTTAAAAAAGAAAGAATTAAATGAAATACAAGAATTAAAATCTGATTTGGATGCTTGTAATCAATCTAGAACTCAAAAAGAAAAAGATCTGGAAAAGTATTCTCCAATAATAGATCTGGAAAAAGAAAAAAAATCCATCATATCAGAAATCGCACAGGAACAGACTAAACTTATAAAATTAAATCAACAATATATAGATGCAATTACGGTCTACAAAAAACTGAAAAATGATATTTCAATATTTGAAAATAATTTAGAACTATCTGAATTCGGTATTTATGAGCCTATATATGATTTTGAAAAATCAGATGATTACAGGATCGAACAGAATAAAATTATTGAGCTCCAAAAAGCAATGATCAAAGACGGAACAGCCGCAATATGTAGAACAAACTGGACAGTTGACGGAAGTCTTTCGAAAGGAAAAGCATCAACAAATAGATTCATTAAGCTGATCTTACGAGCTTTTAACGGTGAGGCGGATTCTCTTATTGCAAAAGTAAAATGGAATAATGTAAATCAGATCAAAGAGAGGTTGAATAAATCTTTTGAAACTTTAAATAAACTTGGTGAAAGCCAGACAGTAGAAATTACTCAAAAGTATTTTAAACTCAAAATGCAAGAGCTTATTCTTGAATATGAGTACAGAGAAAAAAAGCAGCAGGAAAAAGAAGAACTCAGAGCTTTGCAAGAAGAATTGCGAGAGGAAGAAAAAGCCAAAAAGGAATTTGAAAAAGCTCAAAGAGAAGCTGAGAAAGAAGAGGCCTATTATCTGAAAGTCCTTGAAAAGGTGAAGAAAGATTTTGCTGACAAAAACGGTAATCCGGAAGAATTACAAAATAAAATATCGGAATTAGAAAAAGAATTGGAGGAAGCTCAACTCAAGAAAGAAAGAGCTTTATCAATGGCTCAACAAACGAAAAGAGGCCACGTTTATGTCATTTCAAATATTGGTTCGTTCGGAGAAAATGTGTTTAAAATTGGAATGACCCGAAGGTTAGAGCCTATGGATAGAATTAAGGAATTAGGAGATGCCTCAGTTCCATTCAGGTTTGATGTCCATGCATTAATTTATAGTGATGAAGCAAGAACTTTAGAATATGAGTTGCATAAAGCATTTTCAGAAAAAGCCTTAAACTTGTTTAATTTCAGAAAAGAATTTTTCAATGTAACTCTTGAAGAAATTGAGAGGAAAATAAAAGAGCTTGGTTTCTATGCCGAGTTTACTTCCGAGCCTGAAGCAATGGAATATAAAGAAACGTTAGCCATAAAGAATAAGGAAAATATTGAAGTTGTTGAAAGAGAAACACTGGAATCCGAATTTCCTCAATCCCTCATATAAGCAAACAATAATTAAAAACAATAACCATGAATAAACACTACTTAATGTCTCAAATGAAATCTACTGGAACAGCGTATCTATGCTGGTTTTTTCTGGGATGTCATTACGCTTATCTTGGAAAATGGGGATTACAGATTCTTTATTGGATTACTTTTGGCGGGTTAGGTATTTGGGCTCTTATCTATTATTTTAAAACAGTTCTGAAATCGACAAAATTTGACTTTTAAATTATTTACTTAGACGTTGTCTAATAATTTTAATAACAAACTATAATTTTTTAGTATCTAATTTAACAATACAATAAATATTACAAATCTTAGATATAAGTTTCTATTTTTGGTAGTTAACATTTACACTTATAATGAGAAGTTGATTTAACGGATTAAAATTTTTTTTAAAATATGCAATATTTAATGGTATTGTTAACTTAAATGATCTCAATGAACAATAGTAATTAATAAAAAATTAAAATCAATAATTGCAAAATTATTTATAATCTTAAATATTTATAATCATGAAAATAACAGCAAAAAAAGAGCAGGACGGATTGATCCTTGCTAAAGAACTTGAACAAGGTAATGAAATTTATTCAGCAATTTTATGGATTAGTAATGCTTCATCCTTAAAATTAATGTTTGGAGTAGAAGAGCATACAGATGATATAGTTCGACAATTTAAGGAATCTGTTGAAGATATTATTGTAAAGAATAATTTGAGCATAGACCTCGATGAAGTTGAAATCAAGCGTAGCGATGACGATACATTTAAATTGATAAGATCTTTAATTAGTACTTCTTCCGGTTACAGCAGTATCAGTCTCTCCGGAAATTTTGTAAATGGGATTAGAACCCCTGATTGTTTTGTTTATAGACTATTATAAATATAATGATCTCAAAATTATAAAAATCAATCCAATCTCCTATACAATGAAGATTTATTGAGAATGTATCACCACATCTTACGGAGTGCCCAACCAAAAACATTGTACAGATTACAAACCCGATCTCGCGGATTTGTAACTGTGAGCATACAAAACAAAATATGATACTATGAAAAACTAATATCAATTTTTCTTTTTCTTCCTGTATTTTCATTTGCTCAGACCGAATGGGAATACGTTGGAACAGATAATGCAAAGAGTGAATATTATGTGAAAGATTATTATAAAAAAGAATATTCTGAATATATCTCCACTTGGTTGAAAGTAGTACACCCTGACAAATTTGTAAGAACAAAAAAAGGTACAGTTAAAAAAAATGGAACTATTTCTATGCAAAAATGGAAATTCAACTGTTCAGAAAAAATTATGGCTTTAGTAAGCTATGCTGAATACTTAGATGGAAATTTGATAAAATCTGGTGAAGGACTTGAAAACAATACAGATGTTGTCCCCGAATCTATTGGAGAAAGTCTATTAAACTATCTATGTTCAAAATTTTGATATAATCCACACTAATAAGAAAAACCTGCTTTTGGCAGGTTTTTCCATTAATAACACTCTGAAATTTTTATATTTGAACAATAATCTTGAAGGATAAGCAACATGGCTAACAGAATACAAAAAATTGAAAATAATGTTCAGGACATCCATTCTGTCGCCTGGGAAAAACTTTGCGAATATGTTGATAAAGTTGCCCAAGAAGAAAGAGAAGAGTTTTCGCCATTAGATGAACTTGGACAGGAATTGTTCTCTCAAATTTATACCCTTCCTGAGAGTATTTCAAAACTGAAAAAAGTAAAGAAGGTCTGGCTTTATGGAAGTAATTTAAAACGCATTCCGCCGGAAATCGGGCAAATGGAATCTCTGGAATATTTCGACCCTTATACCTCGTACCACTTATATTGGTTTCCTTATGAAATCACCCGCTGCAAAAACTTAAAAGACAGCAGAGTCAGTACAAGAGCCTTGTACGGCAATTACAAAAACAGAATGGATTTTCCGGATCTCAGTAATAATCCTATACGTTATTTGGGTGATACCGTACAATGCAGCATTTGTAGCAAAGCGATGAGCTATGAAGAAACCAATCAGATATGGATTTCACTAACAGTAGGAACCGATGTATTGCCGTTATTAGCAAATGTATGTTCAACCCAATGCCGGGAAAGATTGCCCAAACCACCGGAGGGTTATATTCAATTTCCACACAAAGGAGGTTCAGCAGTAAAGCAGCTGCCGGATGAAGATGAAATGTTTGAATTGGAAATGATAAAACAGGACAGAGAAAGTAACATCCCAACAGAATCCGTTACAGAAGATGATAAAGCCTCCGGAAACGAAGTGCCGGTACTGCTAAAGCTGATTAGGAAATTGTGGGAGAAATAAAACAAAACCTGCCAACAGCAGATTCTCTTATTTTTAAACTTTGTCAAAAATCGGAACTTTGACAAAGCGGGGTCACCATACGGAAGTCGCTCCGTCAGTTCGAGTGTTTTTCGAAGCGTAGCGCAGAAAATGTATCGAGAACGCATCACCAACTTCTCGATACGCTTTTTCCAAAAGCTACTCGAAGTGACGACTTTCCCTGCAAAGAATAACGGCTTCCGTCAGTTCGAGTGTTTTCGCAGCGCAGCGCAGAAAATGTATCGAGAACGTATCACCGACTTCCCGATACGCTTTTGCAAAGCTACTCGAAGTGACGGGATTTTTACCATCTAAAAAGATTTTTATCCTAAAACCCTATAGTACCTAATCTGATTTTTAAGAATCCTTTGTGATCAGGCAACCATTCAACCCTTTTTTCGTCTTGTATATAGAACGTACCATTTTTAAAGATGTGCAACCTTTAACAATAATACGGTCTAGCCTATGTAACAGTAAATTATATGCGTATGAAAAAAGTGATTTATATTTTGGGATTTCTATCAACCTGTAATCTGTTCTTTGCGCAAAAAGATCATATTGCCTTTTTTGCAGGATTAGAATTACAACCTTCCTTTAAAAAATACCTGCCAGCTTTTCAAATGAATGGAAGAATATATGTGAATGACCGTATTTCGTTGGGTGGCGAACTGGCGTATACCCAACAGAATCATTCGGAAGATTTTGGATATCAGTCGAATAGAACCAGATCTTATCATACTACCTTCAACGTCCTTGCCCAAAATGATCTGATCAAAAAAGAAAATTTCTCTTTAAGCGTTTATATTTCTACGGGGATTTATTTTCTAAGCCTGGTAAATCCTGATGAAACATATACGGAAATGTCTTACAATCAAATCAAGGGAGTATGGTTTGTGAATGAATATGAAGTACCACGAAGATTAAGCCGGGATTTGTTTTATAATATACAGCCGGGACTGGATCTTTCTTATAAACTGGGAAACATCAACAAAGAAAACGTCGGGATCTATCTTACGTCTAGGATCGGTTATCAGTTTGTGGTGGGAAACGGGAGTTTTATCAACGGAACTCAACTGACCAAGCCTGTTTTTTCTCTGGGAATAACGTTTAACGGGCCTAAATAGAACGATAGATTTAAAAAAACCTGCTTTTGAGCAGGTTTTATTATTGTCCGTCATTGCGAGCAAAGCGAAACAATCCATTCAAATAATTTTCAACCATTCAACAGATTGCTTCGTCGTTCCTCCTCGCAATGACGTTAGAATAAACTTTCATCCACAAAATTAGGGAGCGTTACTTTGAGTTTTGGTTCTGCTTCCATGGCTCTTTTGATGGCGAAAACAGCTCCTTCATTTCTGGCCCAGCTTCTGCGGGAAATTCCGTTATTAACATCCCAGAACAGCATGGATTTTAATCTTCGGTCGGCATCATCGCTTCCGTCAAGCAGCATTCCGAAACCTCCGTTGATCACTTCGCCCCATCCTACTCCGCCTCCATTGTGAATAGAAACCCAGGTTGCCCCGCGGAAACTATCGCCGATCACATTGTGAATCGCCATATCTGCGGTAAATCTTGATCCGTCATAAATATTGGAAGTCTCGCGGTACGGCGAATCCGTTCCCGAAACATCATGGTGATCCCTTCCTAACACTACCGGTCCGATCTCCCCATTGCGAATAGCTTTGTTGAATGCTTCCGCAATCTTCATTCTTCCTTCCGCATCGGCATACAGAATCCTGGCCTGTGATCCCACGACCAGTTTGTTTTCCTGTGCTCCTTTGATCCACTGGATATTATCTTTCATCTGCTGCTGGATTTCCTCCGGAGAATTCTGCTGGATTTCCTCTAAAACGGCGCAGGCAATATCATCCGTTTTCTGAAGATCTTCCGGTTTTCCGCTGGTACAAACCCAACGGAACGGCCCGAAACCGTAATCGAAACACATCGGTCCCATAATATCCTGAACATAAGAAGGGAATTTAAATTCTCTTCCGAGTGTAGGATTTTCTGCCATTACATCGGCTCCTGCTCTGGAAGCTTCCAGTAAGAAAGCATTTCCATAGTCGAAGAAATAGGTTCCTTTGGCGGTATGTTTGTTGATCGCTTCTGCGTGTCGTCTCAACGTTTCCTGTACTTTTTCTTTGAATAATTCGGGATTTTCAGCCATCATCTTATTGGATTCTTCAAAGCTCTGCCCTGCAGGGTAATAGCCTCCCGCCCACGGATTGTGAAGCGACGTCTGGTCTGAACCGATATCAATTCTTATATTTTCCTGATCAAATTTTTCCCAAACCTCAACAATATTTCCAAGGTAAGCCAGGGAAACGGTTTCTTTGTTTTCCTGCGCTTTTCTTACTCTGAAAACGAGTTCATCCAGGTTTTCATGAATTTCGTTTACCCATTTCTGATCGTGGCGGATTTTGGTGATCTTCGGATTTACTTCCGCGCATACTGTAACACAGCCTGCGATATTTCCTGCTTTCGGCTGCGCACCGCTCATTCCGCCCAATCCTGAGGTTACGAACAGTCCGCCTTTTGGTTGTTTATTAATTTTTCTGAATGCATTCAGTACCGTGATCGTTGTTCCGTGAACAATTCCCTGCGGCCCGATGTACATATAACTTCCCGCTGTCATCTGTCCGTACTGCGTAACGCCTAATGCATTAAACTTTTCCCAATCGTCCGGTTTGGAATAATTCGGGATCATCATTCCGTTGGTTACGACCACTCTCGGTGCATCCTTATGCGAAGGAAACAATCCCATCGGATGCCCGGAATACATGACCAGAGTCTGCTCATCCGTCATTTCGGACAGGTATTTCATCGTTAAAAGATACTGCGCCCAGTTTGAGAAAACCGCTCCGTTTCCACCATAGGTAATGAGCTCGTGCGGATGCTGCGCCACTGCATAATCCAGATTGTTCTGAATCATCAGCATGATTGCTTTTGCCTGCTCCGATTTACCGAGATATTCTGAAATTGGCCTTGCCTTCATCTCATAATCCGGACGGAACCGATACATATAGATTCTTCCGTATTTTTCGAGCTCTTCCCTGAATTCAGGCAATAATTCTGCATGAAACTGAGGCTCGAAGTATCGCAAAGCATTCTTCAGGGCAAGTTTTTTTTCTTCTTCCCCTAAAATCTCTTTCCGTTTCGGAGCATGGTTGATATTGGTTTCGTAAGGTTTCGGCTGTGGCAGTTGGCTCGGGATGCCCTGCTGTATGTGTTCCTGGAAAGTCATATTACAGTTTAAAGTTCTATGTTTAACGTTTACAATTGGTTGAAAATTCAAAGTTTTAAAGATATTCAAATTCAAAAATTCCTGCAACTAATGTTTGAAATTTGGCACTCCTGAAATTCCCTTCTTGTGGAGGGTAGCGAAAATTCAAAGAATTTTTGACAGGGTGGTTTTATGCTGTGTTATTTATTATTTGTTGTTGCTCTTTTAACCACACGTCTTCTCCCGTTGGTCGAATCCACCAATGCCTCTTTCATTTTTATTTATAAATCGGAATCGGCGAATCTCGTTCCTCGATTTCCAAGGGAGGGGAATTTTATTCGTTAAATAATTCCAAATAGGGAAATTTTTTGAGGGCATGAGGAGGAATTTTCAAAAATAAAAAAACCTCACTTAGTATTCAATGAGGTTTGTATTATTTGATTAAGGTTTAATTATTATTCTTTACAAGGATCCAACCGGTGAAGGTTCTGCCGTCCGGAAGGGTAATGACGTACCAATAACTGGAAGTAGGGATTGCACGTCCCTTAATGGTTCCGTCCCAGAAAAACTGCGTGTTTGAACTCTGCTCGAAAACCTGATACTGGTACCGGTCGTAAATTTTAACCGTTGACATCCTGTTTCCGAATACCTGAAGGTCTTTAACAATCCACTGATCATTGATACCGTCTCCGTTCGGAGTAATGGCATTTTTAATATCCAGAACAACGCCCTGCTGTTTTACAATACAATCACTGTTTACGTATTTTACATAGAAGGTAGTAATTCCCGTTGGTAAATTATAAAACGTATTTCCGGCCTGCCATGTTACTCCGTCGATAGAATAAAGAATCGTCTGCAGACCTGTGGCATAAACAGCTGCCGTATTTCCGTTGAACTCCAGTTTTTCTATTACGGGAACATCAAAATGCTTGACTTCAAATGTATCGGTGAAAGTACATCCGTTTTGGGCTGTAACAGTAAGCGTATAGTTTCCTAATACAGTAATCCCGGTTATCGTATCTGTTGTAGAGATAATCTGTCCTGCCGGATTGGTCCACACATAGCTGGTGATGGTATATCCTTCAATATGCACTGTATAATCCAAAGAACCTTCCGGACAGAAATAAAGAGTAGGAATATCGAACACCGGAGTTGGTTTCAATGAAAGATTAATCTGTACAACATTCGGACAAGAGCCTGGAACACTTATTTTTACATATATGATGTTGGAACCTGCACCCTGAATGTAATTAAAGGCTGAAGGTGATGTAATCGCATTCGTCCCATTATTAAGATCAGCCAGAGAAGGATAATACGTGAAAGTAACATTTGCTCCTGTATAGATCTGGTTCTGGAACTGGGTGAGATCAATGCTTTCCGTTCCGTTATTTCCTATGTCGCAGACCGCAATCTGGAAAGGTCCGGGATTCTGTAAAACAAGTTTGTTTCCAAAATTGAAATTAACAGATGCAATATCGTCACAGCCAGGAATATTCTGAACTTTTACCCACACCTGAGCCGGGAAAGGATTCGCTGTAAAATTTCCGGGATTGGCAATCGCATTCGTTCCGTTCTCCGCATCCTGCTGGGTAAGATAAAAAGAGAATGAATTGGCAGGGTTTGGAATATCAACCATGAGGTTCGTAAAATTCAGCAGATTTACTTCATAGTTTCCATCTAAATTTTCATCACAGACTGTTATCGTTGAATTAATGGCTTTAGGCGGAAAATAGGTTTTAAGCTGAATAGGAGCCACTGAATAACATCCGGTAGTCTGCGACTGAAATCTTGCCCACACCTGAACGGAAGAAACAGTTGTTGTAACCGCCGGCCCGATCTGATTGGCTGAATTTCCTGCATTAGCCTGAGCTGCTGTATTGTAATAAGTAATTGTTATTGATGACAACGGATAGGTATTCTGTGAAGCTATAAATAACTGAGGAACCGCATCACTGAGCTGGAAGGTTTCATTCAGATTAAATTCTTCGTCACATTTTTCCAGAACGGCAGGATTCAAAACAACCGGCGGTAAAAAAGTGATCTGAATATTGAGTTTTGATACAGAAAAACATTCACTGTTATTGAATTTTACTTTTACATACACTGTTGCATTTCCTGCAGAAACAGGAAACTGGGCAGGATTTGCAATCTGATTGGAGAATACATTGGTAGCAGGGTTATAATTCAGGTAATACGTAAAACTTACATTTGACCCTGAATAAATCTGGGCCTGGGCCTGGGTAAGATTGTAGTTTTCGCTGCCGTCATTGTTATTATCGCAAATCGTATTAAGTGTTAAAGTAACTTCAGGGTTTACTGTAGGTGTTGAAGTCAGACTTAGATTTACCGGATAAATCTGTTCACAATTATAGGATGTTATTTTTACAAAAATCTGCTGGGTTCCGCTCAGGGTAATATTTGTAATCGGATTTGTTCCTGCTATGGCATTTGCAGAAGTCTGATAAAAAATAGTTGTTGCATTCTGATTTCCGATAATTGCCGGAGAAAACTGGGAAAGCTGTACATTTTCCGAATTATCATTATTGAAATCACACACCGTGAATGCAGACTGTACAATTACCGGATGTACAAGATTTACCACCAACGGCCGCACCGTATAACAATCATCAGAATTTTCGAAACGAACAAAATAAGTCTGTGTTACGAGGTTTCCGTCTGTCGTAATCGTCTGGTTGGGACTGATAGGATTAATTCCGGCATTGGCATTTGCTGCTGTGGTATAAAATTCCGTCACGGGAACCGAAGTTGGAGAGACCAGCATTCCAGCAGAAAGTGTATTGAGATCTACTGCAATATCATCCGTGCCGTTAAAACAGATGTAAGCTTTCTTTTCATTAGCAACAATTTTAGTGAAAGTTACATTCATATTTACGGTGGCCACTGCAAAACATCCGTTTGGAATTTCCACCCTTATGAAAATAGTATAAATCCCGCTTTTAATAGTATTTAAAACCGTTCCGGTTCCGGTAAATGCTTCATTATAGGTATTATATGCTTCAAATACAACGCCGGTTTGGGTGGTAATAAGCGGACCAATAACCGTTGAATAATTGAATGGTTCCTGATTATCTGCATTGATATCACAGACCGTATAGGTAAAATTTACAGGGTTATTTAAGTTTACTCCCGGGCTGAGCTGAAAATTTACAGGTCCTAAAATATACGTGCAATTAGCTTCCTGCAGCCTTATCCAGAGATTTGTAGCAGCTGTAATATTTACTGCAACAAGGGCATTGGTATTATTCTGGGCATCTGATTGTGACAAATAGTAAGAAATTCCGGTGGTTCCGGGAGGAAAAAGTTCTGTATTAAATGAGGCAACATCATAGTTGGACTCTATTCCATCATTATTGGTATCACAGATTTCAATCGTATTTTTAAGTAAACTTTTAGAAATAAGATTTAAAGTAAGTACCGCGATCCTGAAACAGGAAGGCGCAGCCGGATTCTGAATTCTGACATATAAAACGGTATTGGCTGTAAGCGTATAATTATTTGGCAGGGGATTCACGTTGTTTTGCGCATCCTGCTGGCTGGTATGAAAGCTAAACTGAAAACCTGCAGGATTCTGCGTTGTAAGATTCCCCTGAAAACTGCTTAACGTAAGATTTACAGAAGTATTTCCACAAAAATTCTGAGTATAGTTTTTTGCAATAGGATAAGTAGGATCAAACGTTACCGGAAAATCATCCGTTAATATAAGATCACTGTTTCCGCAGATATTAAATTTTACGTTGGCTGTAAAGGTATCATTTTGAGTAGGACAAACAGTTGTCTGAACTCCTGTACCGACACTCTGTCCTGCAGAATTTGTCCATGTAACCTCAGGTTCTATGACATTTCCCAGCGGACTGAATTTCCATCCTTCCTGGAGAGCCTGCCATACGCCGGTATTCCGGTTTGCAGGAGATGCGCCTTGTGTTCCGTCGCTGTTGAGAACGCCGATCAAAGCGTTTTCGAATTTTCTTGTAGGACAAGGAGTAGGCTTTTTTTCAACAAAAACTTCGATGATATTGGTTGTTTCGTGCAAAACAATTTGTGAGGAAGATCTGTCGGTACATCCGGACACGCGGCCCTCAAAAAAATTAATGACAAATTTTCTGTAAGGTGCTGTACCGATCGTAGAATAATAAATTTCCGATGCATCTCCTGCAGAAAATACCATATCGTGATACACTCCGAAAATAGAATTTTTAGGAAGATTTGGGCTTGGGTTTGCCCACTGTACATTTGGATAATTGATATTTCCAAGCTGAGCGAGGTCAAATGTCACCATTCCGTTGGATCCTATTACCAGCGATTGAAAATATTGATTGTAGAAGCAAAATTTAAAAGGCAGATCCAGTTTTGCTGCAAAAAGGTCATCATAGTTTGCATTAAGTGATGTTCCCTGATTTATCGGAATCGCGGGACTGTATGGCTCCTGGCTGACCTGATAACTTGCTGTCTGCCTGAGTACGGGATATTCAACACTTAAGGCAATACATCCGTTTGGGTCCAGATTATTATTACAGGTAACATTAAAACTTTCATTTCCGGCGTTATCTTTTACCTTCACATTCACGGGAACCTGTGAAAATGTAAATACGCTTATAGAAACGAACAAAATTTGTAAATATTTCAGCATATTTAATTATAATTAATCACTATTTAATGATAAATTTAATAATTAAAACTGTTACATTTTCTTTAGTTATAAATATTTATACTAAATTAATATGTATAACATTTATATAATTTTCTTTCAGCATTAGTTTTGAATTAAAAAATTTAATTGTTTCTTACATTCAGGAAATAAAAAAACCTTACCGGTTAAGGCAAGGTTAACGTATCAAGTCGTCGTTTTGTTCTTCGTGATCATCTTCATTATCACTATATCCCCAGTAGCTGTTTTCTTCATCCTCCCCGATATCATCGGTTCCGGCCTGATCATCAGCTCCGGGAATGTCAAGTCCTTTGTCTAATTTATCATCGTCGGTACTTTCATTAAAGACTGGTTTTCCATCACCATCTAAAGGGATATGTTCTTCCTGATTAAATATATCTTCATTAGGTTGGTAATCTCTCTGTTCCAATCTTCTTTCCTGTTCCTGTTCGCTGTTTTCGGGTATCATAATATTATATATTTAGTGTTATTACAACATAAACAAAAATAATTCCAAGTCTAAAAACAGGTGGTTTGATTTAGCAATTAAATATTAATATTTGCATATTAAATTTACTAATAATTTAATTAGCTTTTCTATCTTTCTGAATAAATTTCAGGATTGGCCGCAGCAGGCATTTTTTCACCTTTTGAAACGGCAATGAGATTTTCTGCCGCTATTTTTGCCATTCCGTTTCTCGCTTCAACTGTTGCCGAACCGATATGCGGGAGAACACAAACGTTTGACAGTTCCAAAATCGGATCATCTTTGTATATAGGCTCCGGATTGGTTACATCAAGTCCGGCTCCCCAAATTTTATGTTCTGTAAGCGCTGCATAGAGGTCTTTTTGATTGTGAAATCCTCCCCTTGCGGTATTGATAAAAATGGCATTCTCTTTCATTTTCTCAAAAACCGATGCATTGAAAAGTTCCGTCTGTTCGGGTTTAAAATTCGCATGAATACTTAGTACATCCGACTGTGAGATGAGTTCTTCGAAGGAAACATATTTTGCATCCAGTTCAGTTTCAGCTTCTTCATTTCTGTGACGATTGTGATATATAATGTCCATATCAAAAGCTGCCTTTGATTTTTTAGCCATTTCATAACCGATTCTTCCCAATCCGAAAATTCCCAGTGTCTTTCCGTAGAGCTCCTGACCAAGTGCATGAAGCGGATCAAAATCTCCCCAGTTTCCTGATTTTACCTTTTCATAATTGTAACTTGCCCTTCTTGCCACCGATTGCATGAGAAGAAATGCAATATCCGAAGTCGCTTTACTTAAGACATCAGGTGTATTTCCTACCGGAATTTTTCTGCGGTCTGCTTCCTGAATATCAACATGATCGAAACCTACTGAATATAAAGCAATTGCTTTCAAATTCGGACATTCATTGAAAAAGTCTTTGTCAAATTTGAATTCAGTTCCAACACTTAAAATCATATCGTGACTCTGGCAATACCCTATCCATTCTTCTCTTGATAGATTATCGTGGTCAGGAATAAAAATTTCAAAACCCGCATCCTTTAACATATGAATCCCTATTTCCGGAATTTGTTTATTGATAAATACCTTCATTGTAATGTATTGATTTTTTTTAGATGCTGATATTTCATCAAAAAACAAACCACCAAAGAAAAGTCCCATTAAAATTGATAAATGAGACACACTATTTTAACGCCAAATTTTATTGCAAAACTATAAATTCGTATTGCCGAGCATCGGAACAAATTTGTAAGCCCCGAATTCTTCTTTTTCAAATTCGGTTGGTGAAATTTTAGTAAACCTGTATAAAACCTGTTCATCTGTGGGACCTAAAGGAATCACCATTTTACCGCCGACTTTAAGCTGCTTCAGCAATTCCGTAGGTAAAACGGAAGCCCCACAGGTCACAATAATTTTGTCAAAAGGTGCAAAAGTAGGAAGCCCTGCAAAACCGTCACCAAAACTCTGAAATTTCGGATAAAGACCCATTTCTCGGAATTTCTTTTTGGAAAAATCAAAAAGATCTTTTTGCCTTTCAACGGTGAACACCAAGGCTTTCATGGCCAGTAAAACTGCCGTCTGATAACCACAACCCGTGCCGATTTCCAGTACTTTCTCACCTTCTTTTACCTGTAAAAGTTCCGACTGTTCCGCCACAGTAGAAGGATGAGAAATCGTCTGATGGGCAAGAATAGGAAAAGCTCTGTCTTCATAGGCAAAATCTTCAAAAATACTTTCTATAAAGAGGTGCCTTGGAACCTCATTCATTGCGGAAAGTACCTTTTCATCCGATATTCCGATCCTGTTCCTGAGATAATCCACCAAAATCTTTCTTTTACCTTTGTGTACAAACGAGTCTTGCGCCATTTAATTTAGTTTATATTTCAGGGATAATTTTTTACAAAAGTAAAAAAACATTCAGTATTTATCAACCTAAAAATGATCATCCGCCTACCGTTCTTTAAAATTCTTATATTTACAAAAATTTAATAAACATATGTTAAAAGCAGGTTTGGTAGGTGCCGGACATTTAGGAAAGATTCATCTAAAGCTTCTGAATCAATCGGATAAATATGAATTTGTAGGTTTTCATGATAAAGATATTGAAAATGGAAAAAAGCTGGAAGCGGAATTCGGATATCCTTATTTTGAAAATTTTGCTGAATTGCTGGATAAAATCGATATGCTGGATATTGTGACACCAACCATTTATCATTATGATTATGCTTTACAGGCAATTGAAAAAGGCCTTCATTTTTTTATAGAAAAACCCGTTACCCAAACCCTTGAGCAGGCAGAAGAGCTTTTAAAACAATGCCGGGAAAAAGGAATCAAAGCGCAGGTGGGCCACGTTGAGAGATATAATCCTGCTTTCATTGCAACAAAAGAGTATATTAAAAACCCGATGTTCATTGAAATCCACAGACTTGCGGAATTTAATCCGCGCGGAACGGATGTTTCGGTAGTGCTGGATTTAATGATACACGATCTTGATATCCTACTAAGCATCGTAAAATCTAAGGTAAAAAACATCCACGCAAGCGGTGTTTGTGTCGTGAGTAAAACTCCGGATATTGCCAATGCCAGAATTGAATTTGAAAATGGCTGCGTCGCTAACCTTACTACTTCCAGGATTTCCATGAAGGCCATGAGAAAGAGCCGCTTTTTCCAGAAAGATGCTTATATTTCCGTAGATTTTCTTGAGAAAAAAGCTGAAGTTATCCGAATGAAAGACGCACCGGAACATCCGACACCTTTTGACATGATTATTGAAAATGCAGAGGGTGAAAAAAATCAGATTTTATTTGAATATCCGGATATTCAGCCGAATAACGCAATTCTTGATGAACTGAATTCTTTTGCGGATTCCATTGTTGAAAATAAAAATGTTGAAGTTCCCATTGAAGACGGAACAGAAGCTCTGAAAGTAGCTTTACGGATTATGGAACTCATTTCCTGATTTAAATGAATTTAAATAAAAATCGGCTGTCAATAATTTGCAGCCGATTTTTTTTGCGTCATCTGATAAAACCATAAAGCGCATTCCAGAACTTATCATACACTTCGATATGCGGTAAATGGCCTGCATTTTCAAGTTCCACCAATTTTGAACCTTTGATTTCCTGCTGTGTTTTTTTTCCCAACAACTGATATTGCCCCATTTTAGGCTGCAGTTCCTTTGGCGTCCTGTCTTTTCCTATAGCGGTACGATCTCTTGTTCCGATAATCAAAAGTGTTGGAACTTTAATATTCTTAAATTCGTAGCAAACAGGCTGATTGTAAATCATATCCGAGGTTAAAGCAGCATCCCACGCTACTTTCGGATAATCAGGATGGAGAGTCCAGCCTGCAATTAAGTCCAGCCAGGGCTGATATTCAGGTTTCCATTTATTATCGTAATAAAATGTGAGCTGGTAATTTTTATAAGATTCTGCTGTGTTCTTCAGCTCTGACTGATATGCCTGATCGATGGTCTGATATGCTGCAAATGTTTTATAATCTTCCAGCCCAATCGGATTTTCAAGAATCAATTTTTCCACTCTTTCAGGATAAAGAAGAGTAAATCTTGTGGCTACCATTCCGCCCATGGAATGTCCTAAAACGATAGCCTTATCTATATTAAGATGATCTAAAACTGCTTTTGTATTTTCGGCAAGCTGCGAAAAAGAGAACTGATAATTTTGTGGTTTAGATGATTTTCCGAATCCGATCTGATCCGGAATAACTACTCTGAAACCTTTATCAGAAAGGTCCTTTGCTGTCTTTTCCCAATAGGCTCCATTAAAGTTTTTGCCATGGAGGAGCATAATAGTCTTTCCATTCGACTCTTTAGGCTGTACATCCATATATGCCATTTTCAGATCGTTATTCTGGGATTTAATATCCAGAAAATACACTTTAAATGGGTACTGATAGTTGGTGAGTTCGGCATCAAGTGGTTTTATCTGCGAAAAAAGAAATTCCGGAACAAGAATCAGTACTACAATAGTTAGAATATTTTTAAGATATTTCATAGTGGTTTATTTACAATTACATTTAAAACTGCTGAGAGAACAGTTTATTTTGATTCATGAATTGTTCAAACACTATACCACAGCAGGTTCTTTTTTAGGGAGATTCATCAGAACAATCGCGAAAAGAATCAATGCAATTCCGAGCCATTGAACAGCCGCCACTTTTTCGCCCAACAATACGAAAGCCATTGTTACTGAAACCGGCAGCTCCAGAGATGAAACAATACTTCCTAAACCCAACCCTGCATTAGGAAAACCTATATTAAATAAAATCGGTGGAATAATCGTACCGAATAATGCCAGAATAAAACCGTATTTCCATAAAATTGAATACCTGAAAGCGTGAATATGGTCTGTATTTTCTGTAAAATTGAGATAGAAAGTCTTTAAACTGTCAATATGCAACGGACCAACTTGAGCAAATATCAAAAACAAAAAGATCACCAAAGAACCTCCCGCAAGCATAATGATGCTTTTCCTGAAAACCGGAAGGTGTGTTGCCAGTTTGTTTGAAGTAAACATGGTAAGAGTGTATGAGGCTGCTGCCATTAATCCCCAAAAAACACCTTTGAAATCAATTTCAATTTGTGTGTTGACCAGGTCTGTAGCCAACACTGTTCCTGCCAGAACGATGAGTACCGATATAATTTTCCGCATCTGTGGCAGTTTTTTGGTTGTGAAACTTTCAACAATAACACTGAACCACACCGACTGCATCAGCAAAACAATCGCAACTGAAACATTAATATACTGAACGGCAATATAATAAAACAGACTTGTACAACCTAAAGATGTACCCGCCAACAGTAAGTTTCGTACTTCTCCGGAACTGGGTGACGAAAGTACTTTTTTTGAAGTAATGGTCTGGATAAAATTCAATATCAATAGCCCGATTAAACCTAATACGAACTGCGATGTCGTAACTTCTGAAGTTGTATAACCATCCTGATAAGCAAGTTTTACAAAGGTTGCAAGCATTCCGTAAATGCTTGCTCCGATTCCTACAAACAAAACTCCTTTCAATACATTTTTCTTCTGCATGATTCATTTTTAAAAGCCCGCAAAGTTACGGCTTATAAATGGAATAATTCGATATGATGCGTATAGATAAATTCTCCGGCGCAAGCGTAGCTTGCGCCGGAGAATTTTATTGTTATCTGACTTATTTTTTCACTATTAGTTTTGATGTTTTATCAATACCCATTCCTTTTACTTTTACCAGATAAGTTCCGTTTGTCAGCTTATCGGTAGAAATTGATTTTTTCATATCAGGAGAAATTTTATTTTCAGATAAAATCAGTTTTCCGGACATATCATAAATCTCGACATTTACTTTACCTAAAACGTTGTCTGGAAAATTAATGAAAAACTCATTTTTAGCGGGATTAGGATAAACCGTAATTGTATTATTGGCAGTATTAACCTCACCTGTTGCCAAAATACAGTCTGCCGGCGTGGTAAAATCTTCTATCTGATCATTAATATTTGTTTTGGATCCTGCTGATGCATTAACTCCAAGCCCTCTTTTCGCAAAAGCCCTCCAGATCATACATCGGTCCGCGCCTTGTGTAGTAGCAAGTTCGGCATTAAGAATTGCATTTCTTCCATCTATAAATGTAGGATTACAAACCTGAAGTTTCAAAGCGTCTGTTACCAGCTGAAGTATTCTTGAGCTTCCGTTGGTATTAGCAGTAACATCCGATGAATAGCCATATTTTGCTACATATTGCCAGTGAAGATCCCAAAGCACTGAAGCCCATACAAATCCTATTGAATGTACATCCGGAACTATCTGTCCGTTTGAATTTGTATATTCCATACCATTCGTATCACCATAAGTATAATCATTGATTGCGAAATCCGGTGAATATTTTGCCTGTCTGATTCCTCCTCCTGATATAGGCTGCCCTATGGCATAAGTACCGATTCCTCTCGCTACCGATGCATTGTCGCCCGGTTTATTGGTTAGCATTAATGCAAAAAAATCCGACCAGCCTTCTCCCATTTGTTCTTTGCTTACAGTAGAACTTAAACAGCCGGAACCTGTCCCCGTTAATCTGTTTGAAATACCGTGTCCATATTCATGAACGACAATTCCATTATCAAAACTTCCATCAGGAGTTATACTGAGTGCAGGATCATTTTTTAAAGTTACATTAACAACGGTATTAACAGAAAGCTGATCTTTAATATACTCTCCTTCAGTATTCGAGATTAAAACAGAAGGAATTATTATTGAAGCATCTGTACCAGACATGTTTCCAACCGTATTACCATTAGCTAAACTGTTATAAATAATGACAGCAGACGCTCCGGCATTCTGGGCATTCTTTACCTTTTCAGTAAAACTGCAGGTTCCCCTTTCTATCAAGCCTATTTTTCCGGTAAGTGAACCTGCGGGTATCGCTGTACAACCATCCAGCACGGAGGACAATTGAACGTTACCGGTAACTCCTACAGCATCCAAAGCATTTCCAAATACCGCGGTTCCGGCTATAGGCTGTCGGTTTACAGCAGTACCCGGAGCATTATAGAAAAAGATCCTGTTTACAGTGGACCAAAGAAACATCTGCATTCTTGGCCTGCTTCCATCAGCCGGACTTGAAAAGTTTGCATTATTTGTACCGCCTCCATCCTGAGCTTCAGCCTGTACATAATCGTTTCCTATACCTCCTAATCCAAAATTCGTATTTTGAAAATTCCTTGCTGAAGGAGTAAATCCAAACGTGTAGAAAATATCATGGATTCTATTATTCAGATAAAATAAATTGGTAATAGAAGCAGATTGATTGGTAAAAGGATCGTCATTAATTCCAAAATAATAATTAAAATTTCTGGTTGCACCAGCATCCGGAGAATATCCGGCTAGATTTGCTGCGGCATTGTCTTCATAAGCATAGACATTATTTCCTCTTGTTATTGTATACCGTGTATTACCATCGTAATGCCATCCTTCCGGAGAAGCTGACAAAATCCAGGGATTGCTCACAATAGTTCTGGAGCCGAAAGTAGGAGCTTCAATGGGTAAAGGAAAAACATTATAACTTGCGTTATCCGGAGCCAAGAGCGAGAAACTATTGTCAGAATGTTCGAATACCGGACCTATTAAATCTCTTTGAGAATTGATTGTACCATGAGAATATGCATCATGATGGAAATTGCATGACAGATTAAGATCTGTTTTGCTGATTATATTTCCATTATTAGCGTCAATAAGGACATCCCAATAATGTAAGGCATCAGGTTCCGGGAAAGAAAAATGATAGGCTAACTTTAAAATCCCACTGTCATAAACATAAGTTAGTCTTTGCTTTACCATTTTCCCATTTTCAGGTTCGGGATCTTTAAATTCTAATATTGAATAAGATTGTATTTCCGGTAGTTGAAGATATTCAGAAATTTTTTGTAGTGCTGTAGCTTTTGTTATTGCAGAATTGCCTGATATTGCTGAGCTGTAATCTTTCAGGAAAGTATCTGAATAATAAATAATTTTACGGTCTCTGATGAGCGCCGTTCCTTCAGCATTATAAACAGGATATCCATTATACATCTGCTGAAATTTCACAATTTCACCATTCATCGATTTTGAGTTATCAATATTGTCAATGACGAAGTTGATAAGATCAGATTTTTTGTATTCTCTGATTTTATTTTTAGAAATGTAATCTCTTATTAATGCCTGATTATCCTGTCCAAAAAAAATTGAGGGTAAAAATGCATAAAAAGCAACCAGTAATTGTAATTTATATTTTTTCATAACTTCAAATAAGTAGACCAAAATAAAAATAAAATACAATAAAAACAACAATAAATTAAATATAATTACAAAAATAGTCAAAAATATTATAATTTAATAAATTTTAATATTTTACAAATTACACTTATTTATTTAATTAAATTAAAATTATTCATAAAACGATATTAAAATAAAAAAGCCACTCAAAAGAGTGGCCTATTTCAAAAATATGTGAAGATTATTTACCTTCTTCCATTTTTCTTTTTAATTCTGCTAATGCATCGATATCTCCAAGAGTTGATCTTTCTTCATTGTTTGAAGATGAAGTGTTGTTAGATCTGTTGTTAGAAGCTTCTCTTGCATTCTTTTTCTCTTCATCTCTGAAGATACCTGTGTGAGAAACTACTACTCTTTTGAATTCTTTGTTGAATTCGATTACTTTGAAATCAGCTTCTTCTCCTTTCTTGATTTTAGATCCGTCTTCCTTCTCTAATAATCTTGACGGGCAGAAAGCCTCAACTTCAGCATCTTCGAACTGTACAGAAGCTCCTTTATCATGAACTTCTACTGCTTTACCAGCGTGGATTGTTCCTTCAGCATACTTTGTTTCAAACGCATCCCAAGGATTTTCTGTCAATTGCTTGTGACCTAGAGATAATCTTCTAGCCTGGATATCAAGTTCTAAAACTACAACATCCAGTTTATCACCAACTGCACAGAATTCAGATGGGTGCTTGATTTTCTTAGTCCAAGAAAGATCAGAGATGTAGATTAATCCGTCGATACCTTCTTCTAATTCTACGAATACACCGAAGTTAGTGAAGTTTCTTACTGTTCCTACATGCTTAGATCCTACAGGATATTTAGCTTCGATATTTTCCCATGGATCTTTGCTTAATTGCTTGATACCAAGAGAAATTTTTCTTTCTTCTCTGTCTAAAGTTAATACTTCTGCTTCTACCTCATCACCTACTTTCACGAAGTCACCTGCAGATCTTAAGTGAGTAGACCAAGACATTTCAGAAACGTGGATTAATCCTTCTACACCTGGAGCGATTTCTACAAATGCACCATAGTCAGCAAGAACCACTACTTTTCCTTTTACTCTATCTCCAACTTTAAGGTCAGCAGAAAGAGCATCCCAAGGATGAGCTTCAAGCTGCTTCATACCCAATTGGATTCTTGTTTTCTCATCATCGAAGTCAAGGATAACCACTTTCACAGTCTGTCCGTCTTCAAGGATTTCAGACGGGTGGTTCACTCTAGACCAAGAAAGGTCTGTAATGTGGATCAATCCGTCTACACCACCTAAGTCGATGAATACACCGTAAGAAGTAATATTCTTAACAGTACCTTCAAGAACCTGACCTTTTTCAAGCTGAGCGATGATTTCTTTTTTCTGACCTTCGATATCTGCTTCGATCAATGCTTTGTGAGATACTACAACGTTTTTGAACTCAGGGTTGATTTTCACAACTTTGAACTCCATTGTTTTACCTACGAACTGATCGTAATCTTTGATTGGCTTAACATCAATTTGAGAACCAGGTAAGAATGCTTCGATTCCGTGTACGTCTACGATCATACCTCCTTTCGTTCTTGATTTTACAAAACCGTTTACGATTTCACCTGTTTCGTGAAGTTCGTTTACTTTATCCCAAGCTTTAAGCGTTCTTGCTTTTCTGTGAGATAACTGTAACTGACCAGTTTTGTCTTCTCTTCTGTCTACCATTACTTCTACCTCGTCTCCTACTTTAAGGCCTTGGTTGTAACGGAATTCGTTGAGAGAAATAACACCTTCAGATTTGAAGTTGATGTCTACGATAGCCTCTTTGTCAGTTAATCTAACTACTTTACCAACCAATACGTCATTATCGTCCAGGTTGTTTAAAGATCCGTTGTAGATTTCCTCAAGATCGCTTTTCTCTTTTCTAGCATCAGCATCAAGACCGGACTCGAAAGAATCCCAGTCAAATTGTTCAGGTGCTACGTTTTGATTTAATAATAATTCTGCTGAATTTGTCTCTTTTGACATAATTCTAATAAAATTTGTATTCCTTCTCTTTCAACGGTTTGATAAATGTGAATTGAAAAATACGGAAGTAATTAATTTATAGTTATTTACTTTTCAAACCTTTTCGCCACAAAAGTGGTGCAAAGGTACGAGATTTATTTTATAATAACAAGCAGATTTTCTTTCTGTTATGATTAAAAAAGTTATACTTAAAAAACAAGCGTGATTTATATTAAATTTTATTTAAGCATTTAACAACATTTATTTACAACAATCAAACAACCAATATAAAAACTATATATTATGAATAAAACTATTTTTTTAATGATGATGAGTATCCTTATGTACGGCTCAGGTACGGCAAAAGCATGCACTATTTTTTCCTGTTCCAGAGGCGGAGAAGTATATGCAGCAGCTAATGAAGATGATACTACACCTTTTAACAGAATATGGTATAACCCGGCTACCAAAGACCGCTATGCTTCTGTTTGTTTCGGAGCACCGGATATGCAAATTGCTTCAGCAATGAATGAACATGGGCTGTTTTTTGATTATGCCGCAGCCAATTATGATTTAAGTAAGCTCAACCTGACAAACCCTTATAAAGGCGATATCATGTGGGAGGTTTTAGGAAAATGTAAAAACGTAAAAGAGGCCATCGTAATCTTAAAAAAATATGATTACATCTCCCAGTCTCAGGTCTTATTAGCTGATAAGGAAGGAAACTCTGTACTGATCAATCCAAAAGGTATTTTTGAAAAAAAAGGAGACTTTCAGATCAATTCAAATTGTAATATGATCAATGGAAAACTAGCATGCAGAAGACCTGAAATCGCCAATGAAATGCTCTCGGAATCTACGCAAAATAACATTAATTTTCTAAAAACCATTCTGGATAAAACCCATCAGGAAGGAGAACTGAACACTTTATATTCTACGATATGCGATCTAAAAAGAGGCATTATCTACGTATATCTTTTCCATGATTACAATACAGTATATAAAATTGATTTAAAAGCTGAGCTGAAAAAAGGATACAGAATAGAAAATCTGGCAGATCACTTTCCTGCTTCCTTTGCTTATGAAAGTTTCTCAAAAAATCACGCCCTATACCTTAAAGAATCTATTTTCCAGGAAATGAAGGATAAAGGCATGGAGCCTACCATTGATCGTTATATTGGGGAAAGCAGAACATCTCCTTCAAAAAATAAAAATTTAGATCCTGCCTTACTGGAAGTCGCCTTACAACTTATAAAATATTCATGGAATGAGCACAATAACGGCAGCATGTGGGATTATTGGTTCAGCAAGCCTCTTGGATATGAAATTAAACAATATAAAGATTCCAAAATTGATGCAGCACAAAGGATTTTAACGTATTTATCTGCTCAGAACAATCCAGATATCAAACTGCAAAACTTTATATATGAAATCTTGGGATTCATTAATCTTGTGCAGGGAAATAATAATTTAGCCAGAGATTTATATGAAAAAGCAATACATAATCCCGAACAGACTTACAATGTTACTCTTGTTCGGGGGAAAGAGATTCTTAAACGGATGAATAATCTAAAACAATAAACAAAATCCCGTCTCTCAAACTCCTTCATTACCGCCATGTAAATTCACTACCTTTGCACCATGGAATTACAATCGATCTACCAAAAACTACAGATTCAGGAGATGAATCAGATGCAGAAATCTACATATAAAGCTACGGAAAATAATCAGGACGTTGTTTTGCTCTCTCCTACCGGATCGGGGAAAACATTGGCTTTTTTATTTCCCGTTCTCCGAAATCTCAGCAAAAATGCATCAGGAATTCAGACTTTGATTTTGGTTCCGGCAAGAGAACTGGCCTTACAGATCGAACAGGTTTTCAAATCAATGGGAACAGATTTTAAAGTTTCGGTTTGTTATGGCGGTCATGATAAAAAAATTGAAGTCAACAACCTTATTGAAGCTCCGGCAGTGTTGATAGGAACTCCAGGAAGAGTAGTTTACCATATAAGAAATAACAATTTTGATCCGAAAACCATTCAGGTTCTGGTTCTGGATGAATTTGACAAAGCGCTGGAATTGGGATTCCATGATGATATGGAATTTATTTGTAATTCGTTAAAAGGTCTATCACAAAGAATATTAACGTCTGCAACGGCAATGGACGATATTCCTGCATTCACCGGACTTAAAGACGAAAAGATCATCAACTTTTTAAAATTAAATGAGGTAAAACCCGATATTCAATTAAAAAAAGTAATGACCACATCGGAAGAAAAGCTGGACACTTTATTTAATTTAATATGTAAGATAGGAAATAAGAGAACCCTGATTTTCTGTAATCACCGCGATGCTGTTGATAGAATTTCCGAGCTTTTGCATCAAAAAGGAATTGACAGGGAAACATTCCACGGAGGCATGGAACAGGATGAAAGAGAACGGGCACTTTTAAAGTTCAGAAATGATTCGGCAAGAATTTTAATTACGACAGATCTGGCGGCAAGAGGGTTAGACGTCCCAGAAGTTGAATCCATTGTACATTATCAGTTACCTCCGAAAGAAGATGCTTTTATCCACCGAAACGGTCGTACTGCAAGGATGAACGCGAAAGGTTTCGCTTATCTGATCATGACAGAGGAAGAAAATTTTCCTTTTATTAAAAATGATACCCCAGAAGAGAATGTTAGTGGTTTTGACAAAGTTCCTGAAAAAACACCCTTTCAGACTATCTACATCAGTGCCGGAAAAAAAGATAAAGTAAACAAAGTGGATATTGTGGGATATCTTCTGAAAAAAGGCGAACTTCAAAAAGAAGATGTAGGCGTAATCGAAGTAAAAGATACAACTTCTTATGTTGCGGTTTCAAGAAATAAAGTGAATTCTGTTTTACGAAAGCTTGCCAACGAAAAGCTGAAAGGCAAAAAAGTGAAAATGGAAGTGGCTTATTAATTTATAAAAAAAGTTACTTTCAGGAGAAAGCAACTTGAAAACCACCATTAAATATGTATTATAAGATATTTATTTAAAATTTTATATTATATCCCAGCATAAACTGTGTTCCAAATATGCTGAAATGCTGCGCATCATAACTTGACTGCTGATACCTTCCGTTAAAAGTGACGGCATTATAAATTTCGTCATACGAGGTACCGGAAGGGAGGTTCATCAACCCCCATTTAGGAATAACATTAAAGATATTCATGACGCTCAGATTGATGGTATTTTTATCATTAATATTATAGTTGATTGCAAGATCTGATGTTACTCTGGGACTAAATTCCAGATATGATTGCGAAGCTGCAGAAGGGTCATTCCAGGCAAGGCTGGCTCCCGGCATTCCGCTATTCGCATAGACAGCTTTTCCAAACAGCGTATTGTTGAGTGAAAAATTCCATTTTTTAATGGCATAATCTATTCCAAATACTGCTTTTAAAGAAGGTCTTGATGTTGTAGCAAGCGCTTCTTCCGTTCTGTTGAAAGGAGCTACAAGGTTTAATCCGTCCAACTTGCTTGAATTCTTTGTAATTTCAGAGTGATTGATATTCATTGCCAGGTTGAGGGCCATCTTTCCTGTAGCTATATTAATATTTCTGTAATTTGCAACAAGGTCAACACCTAAAGTATTGGTATCTACTCCATTAATAAAGAAGCTTGCTGCCGTAACATTGGAAACCCCGATTGCTGCTAACGGATTTAAAATGGTTGCCTGATCACTCATTCTGGAGCTCAATAAAATTCTGTCATAAAGCTTAATCAGATAGCCATCTATGGTAATTGAGAAATTTTTATTGGGCTGAATACCAAGTCCAAAAGTGAAGTTCAGGGATTTTTCGGCATCAAGACTAGGAATTCCTACCGCTTTGGCCTCTTTTCCGACATTATTAAAAAGCCCTTCCGATACAATGGTTCCGTTTGAAAAAACATTCTGAATAGTTGACAGATAAACCTGTTGAAGGGACGGAGCCTTAAATCCTGTAGACGCAGAAGCTCTTGCTATCAATTTTTTTCCTATAATATTCTGTTTAGCACTTACCTTCCACACCAATGCATTTCCAAAATCACTGTAATTTTCAAAGCGTGCTGTAGCATTAAGCGAAGTAGCATCCGAAATATCAAATGCCGCATCTGCATATACACCAACATTATATCGTGAAAATATTCCAGCATCATCCTGAGAAATCCCCGGAAAAGATATGGCTCCCGTCTGATAATAGGAAGCATAATCCCCGGCATAGATTTCATACTCTTCTCTTCTTGCTTCCGTACCAAAAGCCAATGCCACACTTTCTGAAAACCTTTTGGTAACATCTATATTACCCACAATATTATTGAATCTAAAACCACCGGGCTTAAAATTAATAGGACTGGATGCTCCTAAAGAGGAGTTAAAAGTATTTCCAACCGTATATAAAATTTTATTGCCCCCAAATGTAGCGCTCATATCTATATTCCAGTCATTTTCAGTTTTATTTTTATATCCGAGTGTAGCTCCATAATCCGTGAGATCACCAATAAAAGTCGGAGTAAATCCATCCGGTGAATTAATCACATTATTAGGATTCACCCAATAAGGAGTTCTGTGATTAGCAAAGCTATTCACCTTTTTTACTGCGAGTGAAGCATTTGCATAAAGACTCGAATGTTCAGACAAGATAACGGATGAGTTTACAAGAAAACTTATATTGCTTTTTTTAGGGTAAGCATTCTTATTTTGCGCATCTGGATATTTTGCAAGGTATGATTCCACTACATTTTGATTTGCCCCGAAGGTTTGTGCTTCCCAGTAAGCATTTACCTTTCCGTTTCTGTAGGCATAATCATTATTTTGAATATTTGACGAAAAAGTGACAAATCCTCCGTTTTTAAATGTTGTTCCGGTAATGATATTAAAGTTTTGAGAAAATCCGTCGCCTTTGGAAAACATTCCGAAGTTCGCGTTGGCTTCAGTAAAATCTATTTTATCCTTTAAGATAATATTGATAACACCTGCAATTGCATCAGAGCCATATTGTGCAGAAGCTCCATCGCGAAGAATTTCTATCTTTTTTATAGCAATACTGGGAATAGCGGAAAGATCGGTTCCCGTTTCACCTTTTCCAATTGTATTTTGAGTAAAAATTAAAGAAGACTGATTTTTTCTTTTTCCGTTTATAAGAACAAGTGTTCTGGAAGACCCCATGTTTCTTATTTCAAAAGGATCAAGCAATGAAGTAGCATCCTGCACTGCAGCACTTGTAGAATTAAAGGAAGGGATTCTATACTGTAGAGTCTGCCCTAACGGAGTATATCCGGACGACTTGATAATAGATGCATCAATATTATCAATCGGAAGGGGCGTAGTTACACTTGATCTTGGAGCGGCTCTCGTGCCAACCATAACAAGCTCATCAATTTTGGTGGTTGCCACCGAGTCTTTCTCCTGTGCTTTTAATAAGCTTACGGAGCATATCAAAAATGCAACCGCAACATAATTTTTTTTCATCATTCAGTTTTTTGTAATCAATTTTAAGTAATATATTGAATAATATTTAAATTTATACATAATAAATTATCAATTATTCAATACAACATTTTAATAAATCATTTAAAACTTAAAGAAAAATTTAATTTTTTTCCAATAATTCTATTTAAGTAAAATTATTATCACCATTTAATGATATATGATTAATCTTTTTTTAATATGCCATGCATATAAATTTATCAATAAATATATTTCTTGTTACATTTGCTCTTTTTGGTGTTAAGAATGTTCAATAAAAAAACCTTGTCATTCCGACAAGGTTGGTAATTTATTAAATGTATTAGCCAAAAATGATATCTATCTTACACCCGTTACTTTTGTAGGAAGAATGTATACTGATTTGGAAGCCGTTATAAATAATACATTATTATCCTTACCTCCGAATGTCACATTTCCTGTCCAGTCCTCATCAATAGGAATATGGTAAATCTTTTTTCCTTCATGATTGAAAACATGAACCCCATTTCCTGTAAGATAAAGGTTTCCGTGCTTATCGATCGTCATACCATCGGAGCCCATCTCACAGAAAAGTTTCTTTTCAGATAATTTTCCTTCACCCAGCATATCATAGACATATGTTTTTCCGGCACCAATATCTGATACATACAATTTTTTGAATTTTTCACTGCCAACAATTCCATTCGGCTGCGTAAAGGTTTCAATTTTTGTTACGTCACCATCTTTATTTCTGTAATACAAACTCTTATGAGGTGTTTCCTTCTTAAAATTGATCCAGTAATCTCTTTCATATAAAGGATCCGTAAAGTACATTCCACCGAATTTATCATTCCATACATCATTAGGACCATTCAGTCTTTTGCCTTCTACATTTGTCAGCAAGACTTCAATTTTTTTGTCTTTTGAAATTTTCCAGATCTCTCCTTTATTATCCGAGCAGGTGATTAGATTATCATCTTTGTCGAAATGAGTACCATTGGCTCTTCCCGTATTATTTAGAAACTCAACAATCTGGTTGGTTTTCCAATCCCAGTAATAAATCTTATCGTTGGGCTGATCGGTAAAATAAACATTTCCTTCTTTATCCGAAGAAGGTCCTTCTGTAAAAGTAAACTGATCCGAAATTTTTTTCGGCTGTACGTCTTCATAAAACATAGTATTGGTATTTACTGATTTGCAGTTGAGTACTACTAAAACCAAACCAATAGGGACAAACCGCAGAATATTTTTCATACAACATTAATTTTAATGGCACAATTTACGATTTGTACAATCAGATTCAAAGTTATTTTCTCATTTGCAGACATTAATAACGGATCCATTGCAGTTATTTAGTTTTTCACTGGACCGAAAATAAAAACGCTGACTAAGAATGATTTTTACCCCGTGATTCAACTTTTCCGGAAGTGTTTTGCTGATGAGATTTAAAAAATTTTTATCTTTGAAAATTAGGATTCTAAAAATGAAGATAAATTTACCAGATAAGCTGTATTATTCCATAGGAGAAGTTGCGAAAGCATTTGATGTAAACACTTCATTAATAAGATACTGGGAACAGGAATTCCCTATCATTAAGCCTAAAAAGAACAAAAAGGGCAACCGTTATTTCACTCCCGAAGACATCAAAAATCTTCAGATCATCTATCATCTGGTTAAGGAAAAAGGCTACACGCTCGACGGCGCCAAAATTGCCCTTACCACCAACAGCAAAATCTCGGAAACAATTACATTAATCGACAGGCTTGAATTTGTAAAAGCTGAACTGTTGAAACTTAAAGATTCTTTGGTGGAAAAAGATTCGGAATAAGTAAAATTTGAAGTTAATTTCTTTTTATCAGGATATTTTTCAATCATTTTCCTGAATTTATATTCTGAAATCATCCAATTGCAATCCGCTCATTGTTAATAACTGACAGAATTGTTAAGTTTGCGGCGATGAAAAAAAATTATTACCAACAGCTTGCATTCATGGGAATGCTGCTGATTATTTTGTTTGGATTTCAAAAATACAGGAGCAAAGAAAAGGAAAACTTCTCCGATGTGCATTTTATCGTCAATAATACAACTGCTCTACATTTGGCAGAATTTGATCCGAATGATCTTGATGAAAAGCAATGGCAACATTTAGGGTTCACTAAAAAGCAGACGTCAACCATTCTTAATTATAAAAAAATAGTAGGCGGAAAATTTCTTTCTAAAGAGCAATTTAAAAAATGCTTTGCGGTCTCGGAAGAAAAATTTTCAGAACTGGAACCGTACATATTATTGCCTGAAAACAACAGGGAAGCAAACATGAACGGTTTTGCTCATTTTAAAAAGAAATCAATAATGGTTTCGCGAAAATTTAATCCCGATTTTTATGCTGTAGCTGACTGGATAAAGCTTGGATTTTCAGAGCGGCAGGCGGAAGCTATTATTAAATATAAAAACTATTTGGGCGGAAGTTTTGTAAGCAAAGAAAAATTCAAAGAGTGTTTTATTATTAGCGAAGAAAATTATCAAAAGTTATCATCTTATCTTATTCTTCCTGAAAAAACACCTGCCGGATTTAATTATTACAAGAATAATTCAATTTCCGGAAAAACTAAAATTCAATACCGTCCTTTCGATCCGAATCTATTAGACACCGACGGCTGGAAATCGCTGGGCTTTTCTGATAAGCAGTCACAGATTATTGTCAATTACCGTGAACGGAATTTAAAGGGAAGCTTTAAAAACCTGGAAGATATTCAGAAATGTTTTGTAATATCCACTGAGAAATTTGAGGAACTGAAGCCGTTTATCAGATTAAATCAAGAATCCATTGCAGCCCGGCACAACACTGTACCGTCTGAAATTAAACAGCAGGAAAAAACAGACTTTTCTAAAATTGATCTGAATTCGATTACTTTCAGACAGCTTTTAGAATTTGGATTCGATGAAAAAGCAGCCGGCTCTATGATTGGTTTCAGGAAAAAACTGGGTGGATTTATGAATAAGGAGCAGATATTAACAACGTATAACATCGATATACCATTAATGGAGAAACTGCTTTCCACAGCTCAGCTTAACACATCGAATGTTATAAAATATACCTTGACCGAAGCGCCGGAAGAATGGCTTAAAAGCCATCCCTATTTTAAATATTCCGCAGATAAAATTATTTTCTACAGGCTTACCGAAAAAGATGAAAAGAAATTGTGGAAACTTTTAAAGATCAAACCGGAATATGAGGCTAAAATGAAGCTTTATCTTAAATGAGTTAAAAACTACTAAGTTAAATTATGGAAATATATACATAGCGTCGGGCTTTAGTCCCGATGTTTCAATAGGGACAAAATAAAGGTTTAGCTAAAACCTAAAATAAGTTAACCTTACAAATTAATCAAAAGTTTTACTGGAACCCTCAACCAGTTTTTGAAGTGATGATAATTCCTCTTCTGTCAGATCTCTCCATTTTCCAATAGGCAGATCCAGTTTAATATTCAAAACACGTATCCTTTTGAGTTTTTTCACTTCATACCCGAGGTATTCGCACATTCTCCGGATCTGGCGGTTTAGTCCCTGTGTAAGAACAATCCGGAAGTTCATTTCATCAATTTTTTCAACCTCACATTTTTTGGTTACTGTGTCTAAAATCGGTACACCATTTCTCATTTTTTCGAGAAATTTCGGCGTAATCGGCTTATCGACCCGTACGATATATTCTTTCCCGTGGTTATTTCTTGAACGCAGGATTTTATTAACAATATCGCCGTCACTCGTCAGAAGAATCAGGCCTTCACTTGGTTTATCAAGCCTTCCGATGGGAAAAATTCTTTTCGGGTGGCTGATGTAATCGATGATATTATTTTTCTCTCTTTTGGTATCTGTCGTACTAACGATTCCTACAGGCTTATTAAATGCAATATAAACATGGTCTTCCTGTGGCTCACGGATCGGCTTTCCATCTACTTCAATCACGTCTTCATCGGAAACTTTCGTTCCCATCTCCGGAATTTTTCCGTTGATCTTGATTCTCCCTTCTTCCAGAAGCTTATCTGCTGCTCTTCTGGAGCAGTAACCGACTTCTGATAAATATTTATTGATACGCGTTTTTTCCATTAATCTTCTCCGTAACCTGTATAATTTTTATTGCTGAAAATCGTCACCCCATAGCTTATCCCGATAAAAAATGGATTTGAATTCCCTAATTTATGACTCTCCAGGAAAATACCTCCTTCCTGGCTGATTCTTTTTGAATAAGAGACTTGCAGCCCCAATCTTCCACCCCAAAATTCAGCATCGGAAACCACTGTATGATTAAGCTGTTTTCCGTAATTCAGTTCAATATAAAATGGCCTGTCGCCGGGATCAAAAATAAATTTCGGCTGTACCATCAGATAAATCAGATGATAGTTGTCCTGAATAAAACTATATCTGAACCCTGTTCCTAAAGCAAAGTTAGGAAGAAAATTATAACCGCCTATCGCCGTAATGCCATACATGATTTTCTGTGGCGGCTGTGAAGTGATATATTGCGTATTGTTGGGAATTTCTTTCTCTTTATTTAATTTAAAACCAAGATGCAGGGAGGGGTTAAAATAAAATCCCATCGTCTGTTTTGCAGCTTTGGTTTCCTGAGAAAAAGCTTTTAAAAAAGAAAGTAAGGCAAATGCTATTATTAATTTTTTCATGACAGATTAAATCTAAAATCATTTTCCAGAAAATTAGAAGTTGCATCCTCAATCTTGTAATCCCCGATTTTGGTTCTTCTCAACTGTGTAAGATATGCTCCAACTCCAAGCTCCTGCCCGATGTCATGTGCAAGGCTTCTGATGTAAGTACCTTTTGAACAGCCTACGTTAAAACTCACCAGCGGAAGGTCAATTTTAATTTCATTGATATAAAAAATAGTTGTTTTCCGGGATTTCATTTCAACTTCCTCACCTGCTCTGGCCAGGTCATATGCTCTTTTCCCTTCAATTTTTATAGCGGAAAAAACCGGCGGAATCTGGTCTATTTCTCCCACAAATTTTTCTAATGCGCTATGAATATGTTCTTCCGTAATATGCGAAATATCCTGGTGAAGAATTTCCGGCTTTTCGGTATCGTAGGATTCGGTCTGAACACCAATTTTTATCTCTGTCCAATACTCTTTAGGCGCATCCTGGATTTCCGGAATTTTTTTCGTGAATTTTCCACAACATACAATCAGAAGTCCGGTCGCTCTCGGATCTAATGTTCCTGCGTGGCCGATCTTAAATTTTTTTGGGAGGTTAAATTCTCTTTTGAGTTTATATTTCATTTTATTGACCGCCTGAAAAGAGGTCCAATCCAAAGGCTTGTCCAATAAAAATAGATGTCCTGACTGTAAGTCTTCAGCTGTCATGGTCGATGGATAATAAGTAATGGGTAATGAGTAATGTTTGATTTATTCTAGCCTATTGAAAAAAATAAAAATAAATCAGCAAAGCTATTCCAACAAAAATACGATACCAGCCCCAAGGTTTAAAACCATATTTATTTAAAACTCCGATGAATGCTTTAATCGCAATCAATGCAACAATAAAAGCAACAATGTTTCCTATAATAAAAATAACTATATGATCCTGTGAAGACATAATCATCTCGTATCCTTTCTGTGGATTTGCCGTTTCTTTGCCCCATGTTTTTACAAAAACAGAATATACTGTAACAGCCAGCATCGTTGGAACGGCAAGGAAAAATGAAAATTCTGCCGCTGCTTTTCTCGTTAAACCCTGCGTCATCCCGCCGATGATAGACGCGGCACTCCGGCTGGTTCCCGGCATCATCGCCAGACATTGCCAAAAGCCAATGGTAACCGCTTTTTTTATGGTAATTCCTTTTTCATCATCAATTCTGGGATTTTTAAACCATTTATCCGCAAATAAAAGAACTACCCCTCCTAATACTAATACCGACGAAATAGCGATCTGATTTCCCAAAACCGCTTCTATTTTATCATCAAAAAGGTATCCTAATACAAGAGCAGGAACTACCGCAAAAGCGAGCTTAAAGTAAAACTGTAAATTTTTCAGATCAAAAAATTTTTTCCAGTAAGCAACAACTACAGAAAGTATGGCTCCAAACTGAATAGAAACCTGGAACATTTTTAAAAATTCATCTTCCGGCATTCCCATTAAACTGGCCGTAAATCCCATGTGCGCCGTAGAAGAAATTGGGAGATATTCTGTTAATCCTTCAATGATTGCAATAATTATTGCTTTGATTAAATCCATATTTTTTTGTATTTATCAAAAAAAACTTTGTCAAAGTCCTGAACTCTGACAAAGTTTATATCCTAAAATATTGTTTATTTTCTTTTTAAAATAGCATACACCTCGATCACAAATCCTATGACTACAAACAGCGGTGCAATTCTGATTCTACGGATAGAAAAGATCCCGTCATTCCATGAATTCGGATCAAATTTTCCGTCTACGGTATTGGCATCGGCACCCATCATCAGAAGAAATCCAACGATGATAAATGCAAGACCTATCAGCATCCACTTAAAGTTTTCCTTTCCGAAATAAAAGTTTGTTTCCTGAGGTACTTCATTGGGTTCTTTTCCGAAGTCTTCTGCGGAAAATTTATTTGTTTTTTTGCTCATTTTAAGAATAATATAAATCGTCAACGTTTGATCTTAAGAATCTCCAGGTAGCAACTACCGTACTCAGGACCGTGATAAAAATTCCTACTCCGAATACCAATAATACCAGCCAGAAATACTGATTATTGTCCTGTACGAAGGCTGAACCGATCTGGCTTGTAAAATAGTACCAGATCCCGAACAATGCCAAAAGCCCGATTACGGAACCAATTGCCCCAAGAACAACCGCTTCAATAATAAAAGGCTTAAGAATAAACCTTCTTTTCGCTCCTACAAGCTGCATGGTTTTAATGATAAATCTTTTGGAGAATATTTTCAAGCGGATTGAATTGTTGATTAATACAACCGCCAAAATTAAAAACAATATAGAAAAACCTAAGATCCACTTTAGAATCCTGCTCAGGTTATTATAGACATCCACCATCAGCGTACTATCATTTTTTACTTCAGCAATGCCCGGAACGGCTTTGATTACTTTCAGCGCCTCATCAATTTTGGCAGGATCTACATATTCCGGTTTTAATGCAATTTCTATAGATGATGGAAATATATTTTCTTCGAAAAGGGCATCCGTATCGATTCCCATGCTTTTTTTAGCTTCCTGAGATGCCATTTCACGGCTGATATAAGTTGCTTTTTTCACCGGAGCCAGCGTCTGAATTTCCTTGAAAACTTCGGCTTCCATTTTCGCAATCTTTACAGAATCTTTAGCATTATAATTTTCAGCGAAGTAGGCATTTACCACAAGCTGCTCTTTGATATAATCGGAATATTTCTGGGCATTGATTAAAATAAGTCCCATTAATCCCAATAAAAATAACACTAAGGCAATACTTATTACCACTGTAATATTGCTAGACCTAAGCCTTTTCTTATTAAATTCATCTACAGATTTAGCCATTAATATTAAAATTTTTGGCTAAAATAGAAAAAAACTTCCGAAATTTGGGAACGAAAAAGAGAAAATCACTGTTAATAAAATCATAAAAAACATTGAGTGTAAAAGCAAAAAAGCATCTTGGTCAGCACTTCCTGACAGATGAAAACATCGCAAGAAAAATCGTAGAAGGTCTGAGTTTTGAGGGCTACAAAAATGTAATGGAAGTGGGCCCGGGAATGGGAGTTCTCACCAAATATCTGCTGGAAAAAGACCAGCATATTTACCTCGCAGAAATCGACAACGAATCTATTGAATATCTGAAAAATAACTATTCTAAAGTAACGGAAAAAACTTTTGTCGGTGATTTTTTGAAACAGGATTTTCAATTTACCAAAGGTGAGCAAATCGCTATTATCGGAAACTTCCCGTATAATATTTCATCCCAGATTTTGTTTCAGATCGTAGATCATTATGAGCTGATCCCCGAAATGGTGGGCATGTTTCAGAAAGAAGTTGCTGAAAGAACAGCCGCGGTTCCGAGAACGAAAGATTACGGAATCCTTACTGTTTTGATCCAGGCCTATTATGATACTTCATATTTGTTCACGGTTCATGAAAATGTGTTCAACCCGCCTCCCAAAGTAAAATCAGGGGTTATCCGACTTACAAGAAATCCCAAAGAAGGACTTTCCGGAAATGAAGTTTTGTTTAAACAGATCGTAAAAGCAGGGTTTAACCAGAGAAGAAAAAAACTTTCAAATGCTCTGAAAATTCTCAATATTCCGGAGGTTTTAAAAACCCATGAATTCATGGACAAAAGAGCGGAAGAACTGAGCGTTGCAGATTTTATTTCATTTACTCAACTATGGAAAAATAATTTGTAATACATTCTAACTCATAAAAAACCTCCTGAATAATGATTAGGAGGTTTTTTTTATTATTTCAAAGTATGATTAATTTTCTAATTTGTGGACTTTTTTAGTTCCTTCATACATTTCGTACTGTAAAAAACGGGTCTCCAGTTTTCCATTGAAAAGTTTGATTTTTCTTGAAGGGCGAAGTCCTATTTTCTTTACCGCTTCCAAATCCGAAGAAATAAGCCATGCCAGAGTATTAGGATAATTGGTCTTGAAGGTATCTCCTATTTTTTTGTAAAAATCATCATCAGTAATAGAAATTCTCTCATCGTATGGAGGATTGAAAACCATTAATAGCGGGAAAAGTTCTTTTTTAGAATCGAAAAAATTCTGTTTCTTAACTTCTATAACGTCTTCCATTTCTGCAGCTTCGATGTTTATTCTCGCGGCATTCAGCATTCTGGCGTCAATATCATAGCCTATTATTTTTCCGGTGAATTCTTTTATTCGATTGACTCTGAATTCTTTTATTTTCGCAAATAAATCGGCATCATAATTTTTCCAGTTCTGGAAAGCAAATCTCTTTCTGAAAAGTTGTGCCGGAAGATCCATAGCAATCATGGCTGCCTCAATTAATAGTGTACCGGAGCCGCACATCGGATCAAGGAAATTTCCCTTTCCATCCCATCCCGCAAGCTGAAGCATTCCGCTTGCCAAAACTTCATTGATGGGTGCTTCCCCCTGCTCTCGTCTGTATCCTCTTTTAAACAAAGGATCTCCTGAAGAATCCAGGGAAATGGTAATCAATTCCCGGTCTATATGAAGATGGAATTTAATATCAGGATTTCGGGTTTCAACATTGGGGCGTCTTTTGAATTTTTCCTGAAAATAATCAACAATAGCATCTTTCATCTTCAGGGTTACGAATTGTGAGTGCTTAAATGTTTCTGAATTTACCGTTGCGTCAATCGCAAATGATTGTTCAACATCCATAAATTCTTCCCAATTGAATTTGAAAAGCCTGTCGTAAAATTGATGTTGATTGAAGGCTTTGAATTCATGAATGGGAACCAGAATCTTTAAAGCCGTTCTCGCAGAATAATTTATTTTATATAAAAAACCTAGATCTCCTTCGCAGTTGACCGCCCTGTTTTTTACTTCCACCTTTCTTCCGCCGAGTTTTTTAATTTCTTCCGCTAAAATCTGTTCTAACCCAAAAAATGTTTTTATCTGAATTTGTATATTTTCTGTATCCATATCTTATTATTAAAAGTTTAAATATTTAAGAATTAAAAGATTAGACATTCTGATTATTGCATGATTGAATATTTCGATCTTTCAATATTAAATACTTTTTCCTTTTACCGCACAAATTTAGTTATTTTTGCATTATGGAATGGTTTGAATCTTGGTTTGATACCCCTTATTATCATTTGCTTTACAGTAACAGAGATTACACGGAAGCAGAAAACTTCATTACAAAACTTACGGCAGACCTTCAACTGCCGCCAAATGCTAAGATTATCGACCTTGCCTGCGGAAAGGGAAGACATTCTGTTTTCCTTAATAGATTAGGATATGATGTTTTGGGTCTGGACCTTTCCAGAAAAAGCATAGAATTTGATAAAAAATTTGAGAATCAGACATTATCATTTGACGTCCATGATATGAGGAATCCCATTGATGCGGATCCTATGGACGCCGTATTCAACCTCTTTACAAGCTTTGGATATTTTGATAATGAAAATGATGACAAAAAAGTTTTTCATTCGGTTTTTAACGCTCTTAAACCAGGAGGCTTTTTTGTGCTGGATTATCTGAATGAAGAATTCGTACGGAAGAATATTGTTCCTGAAGCTGTCGTAACGCGTGAAGATATCGAATTTAAGATTACAAAAAAAATAGAAGGAAGACATATAATTAAAGATATCCGGTTTGAAGATAAGGGAAAACCTTACCATTTTTTTGAAAAAGTAAAACTTCATACATTGGAAGCGATAAATAGTTACGCTGAAGAATGCGGTTTTGAACGAATTAAAATCTGGGGCGATTATCAGCTGAATGAATTTGATAAAGAAAAATCCCCCCGCTGCATTAATTTATTTAAGAAAAAATGATAACTGTTCTTTTACTGATTTTAAGTGTTGTTTCCGGAGTATTTTTAGGAAAATATTTTGGAAAAAAAGAAAAGCTGGCTAAAAACTTATTAATTTTAAGTGCCGGATTTTTGATTACCATCTGTCTTAACGAAGTCTTTCCTCAGGTATATACTGCGGAAACAGGAACCAGTCTGGGTATCTTCGTCATTATCGGTGTTTTACTGCAGATGATTCTGGAAGCGCTCACCAAAGGTTTTGAACACGGTCATTTTCATCATCATAGCGAGCATAATATTCTTCCCGCGGCGTTAATGGTAGGACTTTTTATTCATGCATTTATTGAAGGAATTCCTCTGGCAAATGATGAACATGAACTTTCTCCTTATCTCTGGGGAATTGTTTTTCACAATCTACCTATATCTTTTATTTTGGGAGCTTTTCTATTTAACAGAAAAAATGAATCCAGATCTGCACCATCCTATCCTTCATTGCTGATTATAGCTTTATTTGCGCTGGCTTCGCCGATGGGAATGCTGTTGGGTAATTACTTTGATCCGGATCTGCAGCCTTATTTTCTGGCTATTGTAGGAGGTATCTTTCTGCATATTTCTTCAGTCATTATATTTGAAAGCAACAAAAACCATAATATCGACTGGTTGAAAATTGGTTTGGTAATTCTGGGAGTTTCGTTGGCTTTGGTGATGCATCTTTTTCATGATCATGGACATTTGGGACATCATCATTAGATTACATAACTTCCTGATTATAAACAAAGCTCCGAAATTATCGGAGCTTTTATTTTATATTAATATTATATATATTACATTAGAATTTCCATCCAAAGGTAATAAAGAAGTTATTTCTCACATTTTTCACATCCGATACTGCATATGCATCACTTGAGATCAAACGGCTCGGAGAATAATATCCTGCTTCATAAGCATTATCAACAACTCCATATAAAAACGGATTGCTATATTTTGAGGTTACATTCTGATACGATGCGTCAATATAAAATGATCTGAAATCATATCCCAAACCTACTGAAAGTGCATTCCTGTCATTTAAAATAAGATTATTGTAAGACTGACCTGTGATACCGCCATTATCCGTATATCTGTCAACATTTAGTGCATCAAAAGGACTTGAAGCATACGCATACCCTCCTCTTAATCTGAATTGTTTAATTCTGTATTCTGCTCCGATCTTTACTTCCGAAAGATTTTTATAATTGTCTTTGAAGAAATCATTCAGTTCAGTCTCTGCATCTCCGTATACTTTATATTTAGGCTTTGTTAAACCCAATGTATAATCGACGTTTAAAGCAAAACTTTTATTAGCAATAAATGCAGCACTCACGGTAGCTTTCATCGGCGAAGTCAGCTTTCTGTCTTCAACAGCATAATCATCACCGTAAATCGGGTCATTATAAAAACTATAGCTTCTGTCAATATTCCAGAAAGTAGGAGTTTCCAATGCAGCACCCAGTCTAAAATTTCGCCCAAATTTTCCAATTACCCCCAGTGATGCTGAAAAACCGTTTCCTCTTTCATAAAAAGGAGTGTTTTGCTTACTGAAGTATTCTGAGCTGCCATTTGATAAAGAATTAAAAATTGCAGTATCAGATTGGTCAATTGACGAATTGAAAAAATTAAGACCCGCTCCAAGATATAAATTATTGTTATAATTTGCACCTACACCAAAACTCGTTTTAGACATATAGCCATATCTGTCATATGCGTGTCTGCCTAATGAAGAACTCGTAGCATCAGGAAAATCATAAATTAAGTTACTATTTCCGGGAGTTTCAATATAATTATCGATCGATTGATTAGAGTAATTCACACCAATGTTGATGAATTTCCATGCACTTTCGGTCATCAATTGGAAGGTCATTACCGCTCCGACATTTCCAAGATCTCCTTTGTTGATCGTATATCCGTAAGACGATCCGGCATAAGAAGATGTGTTCTTATTGCTGGTAACAGAAAGCGTTCCCGAAATTTCTCCTGAAATGGCAACTCCAAGACCGGCAGGGTTGGTAAGAAGAGAATTGGCATCCCCTCCCAGCGCACCGTTAGATCCTGCCATGGCATTAAATTTTGCTGAACCGATATTAGGTGCATTGGAATAAACATCCGTCGTATTCCTTATCACTGAAACATCTTGAGCCTGCGCAAAAAATGCAGCAGAAATACTCATTATTGCTAAAGATTTTTTTAACATTATTTTTTTGAATAGTTATTTAATTTAAATTATCTGCCACCACGGAAGCCGCCGCCTCCACCGCCGCCGGATCTAAAACCGCCGCCGCTTCCTCCGCCAAAGCCACCGCCTCCTGATCTGAAGCCACCGCCACTGTTGGAATTATTAAAGCTGCCATTATTTCTGAAACCGCCGTCATTTCTTGGTTGGGAAGGCTGCTGATAATTGTAATTTGGTCTTGGCTGACCTTGGTTACGGAACCCGCCCTGAGGTCTCACCCCATTTTGATTTCTGAAACCACCATTGGTAGTATTTCCTTGTCTGAAACCACCGCTGTTATTAGATCCTCTAAAGCCTCCATTATTTGCATTGTCTCTGAAACTTCCGCTACCGGTAGAACTTCTTCTGAAACCGTTTGAACTGGTAACTCCGTATTTATTGGCAAAACTTCCGTTATAAGTATTAAATCCTCTTCCGTTAACACCGCTTCTTCTGTAATAAGGAGCATAGTAATTACCTCCCCAGTAGCCGCCGTAGCCCCAATATGGATTATAGCCTCCCCATCCCCAATAAGGATTATAGCCCCAATAAGGTGAATATCCCCAGCCCATATTCCAGCCGGCACCCCAACCCCATGAGCCTCCCCATGAAAGTCCGATGCCCCAGCCACCGCCGTAGCCCCAATACGGATTATAGCCTCCGTACCAGCCGCCCCAGCCCCAAGGATTACCCCAACCCCAGCCCCACGAGTTATCGTAGTAGTTGGTTTCACTTCCTGCATACATTCCCCAGTCTGAGTCGGTTGCTGTATTATTCCAGTTATAGTTGTTCCAGTCTTCATAACGCCCTGTTCTGGAATTGATCTCTGCATTCTGAATAAGATTAGAATCATCCTGATAATAATTATAATCCTCTCCTACCCTGTTTCCTCTGTCGTTGATAATTACGCCTTCCGGAAGGGTGTCTTTATTCGGGTCGTAATAAACGCCATCTGTCTCACTGTATCCACCCATCTGGGCACCGCAGGACATAAGTAATAATCCGCCTGCCACCGCTAAAATCCCTTTGGATTTAATGGCGCCAAGCAAATTTTTATGTATATTTCTTTTCATGATAACGTAAAAATTTTTTATTTAAATTATATTTGCAAAATGTACCAAAAATGTACCATTACCACAGGTACAAAAATCTATCAAAAATAGATTTTTATTTTTAGATAACAATAATAGCGAAAAGTTAAAAAAATTAAAAAAAAATTAATGGCAAAATTAACCTCAAGAAGCGAAGATTACAGCAAATGGTATAACGAGTTGGTAGTAAAAGCCGACTTAGCTGAAAACTCAGGAGTAAGAGGATGCATGGTAATTAAACCATATGGCTATGCAATCTGGGAGAAAATGCGTGACGAAATGGATAAAAAATTCAAGGAGACCGGTCACGTAAATGCATATTTCCCGCTTTTTGTGCCCAAGAGCTTATTTGAGGCTGAAGAAAAAAATGCAGAAGGTTTTGCTAAAGAATGTGCCGTTGTTACCCACTATCGATTAAAAACAGATCCGGATAACCCTTCTAAACTGATTGTGGATCCCGATGCAAAACTTGAGGAAGAACTGATCGTACGACCTACTTCAGAAGCCATTATCTGGAATACTTATAAAAACTGGATTCAGTCTTACAGGGATTTACCGATATTGATTAACCAATGGGCGAATGTTGTACGTTGGGAAATGAGAACACGTCTTTTCCTGAGAACTGCTGAGTTTCTTTGGCAGGAAGGACACACCGCTCACGCCACAAAAGATGAGGCGATTGAAGAGGCTGAAAAAATGAATAAAGTCTATGCCGATTTTGCAGAAAACTTTATGGCAATGCCTGTCATTCAGGGATTAAAAACACCTTCCGAAAGATTTGCCGGAGCTGATGAAACCTACTGTATAGAAGCATTAATGCAGGATGGAAAAGCACTTCAGGCAGGAACATCTCACTTCTTAGGTCAGAATTTCGCCAAAGCTTTTGATGTAAAATTCACCAATAAAGAAGGAAAAATAGAACACGCATGGGCCACTTCGTGGGGAACTTCCACACGTCTCATGGGAGCGTTGATTATGACTCATTCTGATGATTTCGGATTGGTGCTTCCTCCAACACTGGCACCTATTCAGGTTGTAATTGTTCCGATCTTTAAAGGTGAAGAACAGCTTGCTGAAATCAGTGAAGTAGCATTGGATATTCAGGCTAAACTAAGAGCAAAAGGAATTTCCGTGAAATTTGATGATGACACTCAGAACAAACCGGGCTGGAAATTTGCAGAATACGAGTTAAAAGGTGTTCCTGTAAGAATTGCAATGGGTCCTAGAGATCTTGAGAACAAATCGGTAGAAATCGCACGAAGAGACAATCTTACGAAAGAAGTGCGCTCTATTGAAGGACTGGATTCTTACATCGAAGATTTGTTGAAAACCATACAACAGGATATCTATAACAAAGCTTTCGAATTTAGAAAGAACAACATAACAAAAGTTGATTCATACGATGAATTCAAAAAAGTTCTGGAGGAAAAAGGAGGATTCCTATATGCACATTGGGACGGAACTGCAGAAGAAGAAGAACAGATCAAGGAAGAGACTAAAGCAACCATAAGATGTATTCCTTTGGATGATGATATCGAGGAAGGCGTATCTCTTATTTCCGGAAAACCTTCAAAAAGAAGAGTTTTGTTTGCAAAAGCATATTAACTTATCTTAAATGAGATTTTGAATCTGCAAAAATCCGATGGATTTTTGCAGATTTTTTTTTATCACAGCCGTTTGGACGAGTTTTTGATAGCATTCTACAACATTAATCTCAAAATAATTTACTATGTCTCTAAACATTATTGATCTTATTAAAGGACAGCTGGGACCGGCTTTGGTATCGCAGGCTGCTTTACAGTATGGCGAAAGCGAATCGGGAATTTCAAAAGCGATCGGCGGATTATTGCCTGCTGTAGTAGGAGGACTGGCCAATAACTCTGATAATCCTTTAGTATTGGATGCTATCATGAATTCCTCTTCACCGGATATCCTGAATAACCTTTCAGGAAATTCTTCAAATAATTCATCGATTGCCAGTGTACTTACGCAGATATTCGGCGATAAGATGAACGGACTTGTGAATTCTGTTGCTACTTACGCAGAAATCAGCAATAATTCTTCAAACTCTCTTTTACATTTGGTTACCGGCGCAACTGTGGGCACCATCAGCAAATACGCTGCAGATAATAATCTGGATAAAGCCGGAATTTCAGGTCTTCTTAATGACCAGAAAGGGATTGTTTCAACTTTATTGCCTGCAGGGCTTTCCTTTGCTTCTCTTAATATGGGAGACTGGGATGCAAGATATAAATTTGACAATGATAGAGATAAGATCAACATGCCGGCTCAGGAGGAACCTAAAATTCAAGTTACCAGAAGTACAACCCTTAATGGAACTTTTCCCGATAAAAATAAAGATAAGGACGGGTCTATATGGAAATGGCTTTTGCCTTTTTTATTGCTGATTGCCGCAGCCTATTTCATTTGGAGACAGTGTGAACAAAGAGAAACAACGACAACCACTATGGTAACTGATTCCGGCGAAGTGGTAACCGATACCGCAACTACTACCGGAAACAATACCGCGACAGGAATATCTGCTACTCAGGTAGATGAAGATATTGATCTGAACGGCACTCCGTTAAAAGGCTACAAAGGAGGTATGGAAGACCGAATGATTGCTTTTCTGAAATCAGACGGTTATAAAAATGCACAAAATGATGACGCATTAAAAGATACGTGGTATAATTTTGACCATGTAAATTTTAAAATGGGAAGTGCCAACCAGCTTGAAGCAGGATCTGAAGGCCAACTCCAAAATCTGGCAGCTATTTTAAAAGCATACCCTGATGTTAAGGTTAAAATAGGAGGTTATACGGATAAAACCGGAGATGAAAACACTAACCAAAAATTATCTGACGATCGTGCAAAATTTATAAGATCATGGCTGGATAAACAAGGTGTTGGATCACAAATTACCGGAGCAGACGGATATGGAAGCGAGTTTGCAACTGTTGATGCCTCTGCTTCTGATGCCGAAAGAGCCGTTGACCGTAAAATGGCGGTGCGTTTTGCAAAATAATTTTATTTAAATATATATTACAGATCCCGAAATGTTTCGGGATCTTTTATTGATGATTTTGTAGTTTTCATTTATTTAATTACTTTTGTTAGTCATTTCTAACATTTTTATGAATCTGAATTTAAAGAACGCCTGGCGACGAGATAAAACCTCAAATTCACTATCTGAAGTATATTCTTCGGTGAAAGTTCCTCAGAACGGAAGTTTCTGGAGGAAATATCTTGCCTTTGCCGGCCCGGGACTGATGGTTGCCGTAGGTTATATGGATCCTGGGAACTGGGCTACTGATATTGCGGGAGGAGCACAATTCGGATATACGCTGCTTTCCGTAATACTGATCTCGAATATTTTCGCGATGGTGTTACAACATTTATCCGTAAAACTTGGAGTAGTTGCCGAAAGAGATCTTGCTCAGGCCTGCAGGGATCATTTTAGTCCCACTACCAACTTTATATTATGGATATTTTGCGAAATTGCCATAGCTGCATGCGATCTTGCCGAAGTGATTGGATCAGCCATTGCGCTCAATCTCCTTTTCCAGATTCCTCTTACCTGGGGAATTGTTATAACGACAATAGACGTGCTTTTCATTCTTCTGCTCCAGTCTAAAGGATTCCGGTGGATTGAAAGTATTGTAGGCGGGCTGATTTTTATTATCCTCGCTTGTTTTGTTTATGAACTGGTGATTTCAGAGCCTGCCGTGAACGAAATTTTCGGAGGACTTCTGCCGAAAGCAGAAATCGTTCAGAATCCGGCGATGCTTTATATTGCTATAGGAATTTTGGGGGCAACCGTTATGCCGCATAATTTATACCTACACAGCAGCATTGTTCAGACGAGGGATTATCCAAGAAATAGTGAGGGAAAAAAAGAAGCCATAAAATTTGCAACATTAGACAGCACTTTTTCTCTGATGCTTGCGTTTTTTATTAATGCCGCCATCCTTATTCTGGCTGCTGCTACTTTCCATGTTTCCGGAAATCATGATGTAGCGGATATTCATGATGCCTATAAATTACTAACTCCCATTTTAGGCGCTTCCATGGCAAGCATTATTTTTGCCGTTGCTTTACTAGCCTCAGGGCAAAATTCTACTTTAACAGGAACTCTTGCCGGGCAAATCGTAATGGAAGGTTTTCTGAATATTAAATTAAAACCCTGGCTGCGACGTCTTATAACAAGATTGATTGCCGTAATCCCTGCGTTGATTGTCGCCATTCTTTATGGTGAACAGGGCACTACGGATCTTCTCGTACTGAGCCAGGTCATATTATCCATGCAGCTGAGCTTTGCCGTTGTTCCTTTAGTGATGTTTACCAGTGATAAAGCGAAGATGGGAGAATTCGTGAATAAACCCTTTCTAAAAATCTGTGTCTGGATCATTTCTTTTATTATAATTGTTTTAAATGTTTATCTTCTGTATCAGACATTTTTTGGAGAAGGAATTTAAATAGATTTAATTATTTAGATTAAATTAATAAGCCACGCCTTCAAAAATTCTTGAATCTTCGCCACCCTTACTACTACCCTAGCCGCGATAGTAACGGATACCCCACAGCACGCGTTGGCGGTGAAAGCATGCGGCTGCGCGAGGAGTATGAGTGGATAGCGCGAAAAAGCTCCTAAAAAATGATTGATGATTGATCGTTGATAGTTTTTCCGTAAACTTCTAACCTCTAACTTATAACTTTCGTCTGCCTTATTGTCACCCTTTCTCCTTTGGCAGAATGTTTGTCAATACTAACCCAAATAAATATTGAATTATGGAAAATCAGGATATCAACGAAGAAAGCATCAATAATCAGGAAGAAACGAATATTCAGAATGAAGCGATATCAGAAGACAATGTGACAGCAAAACCTTCTGCGGAGGAACTTTTGGCAGAGGAAAAAGACCGTTACATCAGATTGTACGCCGAATTTGAAAACTATAAAAAAAGAACGTCTAAAGAAAAAATGGAATTTTTCCAGTATGCCAATCAGGATATGATGGTTTCTATGCTGGGCGTTCTGGATGATTTTGAAAGAGCTTTAAAGGAAATTGCCAAAAATGGTAATCCTTCGGATCTTCAGGGCGTTGAACTGATCTACAATAAATTTAAAAGCAAATTGACCGAAAAAGGACTGAAAGCAATGGAGGTAAATCCGGGAGACAGCTTTAATGTAGACTTCCATGAAGCCATTACTCAGATTCCTGCTCCGTCAGAAGATCTTAAAGGTAAAATTGTAGACGTGATTGAGACAGGATATACTTTAGGAGATAAAGTGATCCGTTTTGCAAAAGTAGTAACCGGAAATTAAAATTTATGAATGATAAATGATGAGTGATAATTGATGTATATTCATTTATTTACCCATTTTAAATATCTATTATCATTTATCAATAATCAATTATAGAATAGACATGTCAAAAAGAGATTATTACGAGGTTCTTGAGATCAGCAAATCTGCATCAGCCGACGAGATAAAGAAAGCATACCGTAAAATGGCCATTAAATATCACCCTGATAAAAATCCGGGCGATAAAGATGCTGAAGAAAAATTCAAGGAAGCTGCAGAAGCTTACGAAGTACTGAGCGACGAACAGAAACGTGCCAGATATGACCAGTTCGGACATGCGGGAGTTGGCGGAAACGGTGGTTTCGGAGGCGGCGGCTTTGGTGGCGGAATGAACATGGAAGATATTTTCAGTCAGTTCGGAGATATTTTCGGAGGCGGCTTCGGAGGTTTTGGTGGCGGAGGCGGACGTCAGCAGGTTAAAGGTTCCAATTTACGAATCAGAATCAAGCTGAATCTTGATGAAATGGTGAACGGAACGCAGAAGACCATCAAAGTAAAGAAAATGAAGTTTGCTGAAGGGGCGACTTCAAAAACGTGTCCTACCTGCGGCGGTTCGGGAGTTCAGCTGAAAGTCATGAATACGATGTTCGGACAGATGCAGACGCAGACTACCTGCGGAACCTGTCAGGGAATCGGTAAAGTTGCTGATAAAATTCCGGCCGGTGCCAATGCACAGGGACTTATCAAGGACGAAGAAGAAGTTACCATTAATATCCCTGCCGGAGCAAGAGACGGTATCCAGCTTAATGTAAGAGGTAAAGGAAATGATGCGCCTTTCGGCGGTATTCCGGGTGATCTTTTGGTAATTATTGAAGAAGAGGTTGATAAAACCATCAAAAGAGAAGGTGATAATCTTCACCAGGAACTTTATATTTCTTTTGCTGAAGCAGCCTTGGGAACAAAAAAAGAAGTACCGACTGTTGGCGGAAAGGTGAAAATTACCATCGATGCCGGAACGCAATCCGGAAAAATCCTCAGATTAGCAGGAAAAGGCCTTCCAAGCATCGACAGTTACGGAAAGGGCGATATGTTTATCCATATCAATGTCTGGACTCCGCAAAAGCTTACTAAAGAACAGAAAGATTTCTTTGAAAAACAGATGAACAGCGGTGAAATGGTTGCTGAGCCATCCGGAAAAGAAAAAACTTTTTTTGATAAGGTGAAAGATCTATTCAACTAATATATAATAAAAAAGAGGCTTAAGGCCTCTTTTTTAGTTTCTTTATCGACAGCTTCTTCGAAGCCGCCGATAAAGAAAATCAATTTTATTATAAACTATTTCCTTTTAAAAGCCAGCGAATAAATTCCTTTTCCGGCAGTAAAAAGAGCTACTGCAAGCAACCCACCACCTAATCCGAAAACAAGTTCCTTAAGGATAGAAGGCCACGTTGGAAACAGATGGTGAAAATAATCGATTCTGTGTGCAAAAATTCCTCCGGCTACAAGAATCAGAGCAACAGTACCAATGATTCCCAATCCTTTGATGACAATTGGTAAAGCTTTTACCAAAAAATGTCCCAGCTTTCCAAAAAATCCTTTATCATTACTTTTCTTGATCAATTTGAATCCGGCATCGTCCATTCTTACAATTAAAGCAACAATTCCATACACCCCTACCGTAGCAATAAATGCAACCAGACTTGTTACAAGAATTTGCGTGATAAAAGGATGACTTTCTTCCAATACCGTTCCCAGCGCAATGATAACGATCTCAATGGATAAAATAAAATCTGTGGTTATGGCTGATTTTACTTTGGCTTTTTCAATTTCTTCCGGGCTCTGTCCTTTTGTGTCTTCAACTTCCTTCTCTACTTCATGGCCTTTTTTATCACGGTGGAATAAAAATTCAATAATTTTTTCCATGCCTTCAAAAGAAAGATACAGCCCCCCGAGAATCAGCACATAGTTAATCGCCGGAGCGTATAACCAGTTCAGTAAAAATACAATCGGTAAAATGATTAACTTATTGACGAAAGAACCTTTAGTGATAGCCCACAATACCGGAAGTTCGCGGGATGAAAGAAATCCGGTTGCCTTTTCGGCATTTACTGCCAGGTCGTCCCCCAGAATTCCTGCTGTCTTTTGAGTCGCAATTTTACTCGTTACCGCTACATCGTCCATTAGAGCTGCGATGTCATCCAAAATAGCAAAAAAACCAGATGCCATAAATTTTAATATTTTTTTAATAATTGTTAAACAAAAATAATTATTTAATTTGACTTGTTATAGAATTGATCAAGGTTTTGGAAAGAATTTAAATATACATTTAAAACCATGCCGTTGCAGACAAACGATTGTCAAATTCATGAGTTAAATAATAAAACGAGCCTTTTAGGTTCAAATTTCAGGCAAAAAGGTTCAACGATGAAGCAAAAAGGTTCAAAGATCACCCTTTTATACTCGCGGATAAGCCTAAAAGCTTCAAATTCCATGCAAAAAGGCTCAATGATGAAGCTAAAAGGTTCAACAACCAGTCTTTTATACTCAATGGTGAATCTAAAAGACCCAAATTCAAGACAGAAAGCTTTAACTGTGAGTAGAATCATATTCTCCCTGCTGCTTATTAGTTTATTTTTTCCTTATTTTTAACCTATGAAAAAGCTGATTCTTAATTATCATTTTTTCGTTCTGGGATTAATCAGCTTTGTATTACAGTCATGCAATACAAAATTCAGAGTCTGGGTAGGAACCAATAATGAACAGAAAATATACAATCTCAAGTACGGTGAAAATAAAAGGCAGAAAATGGATGTTTTCCTTCCTTCGGATTATCCCAATGATGCTCCGGTTGTCTTATTGATTCACGGAGGGGCCTGGAAATATGGAAAAAAAGAGCACATGATCCACATTCAGAAAATGCTTTTTAATCATAATATTCCGACCATCAATATGAATTACAGGCTGGTTTCAAAATCAAAAAAAATCACCTACCGGGAACAGCTGGAAGATATCAATGCAGTTATCACCAAGTTCAATGAACTGGCGGAAAAAGCAGAGCTACAGCCAAATAATTATATTCTTTTGGGTGAAAGCGCGGGCGGCCATCTTGCTTTATTGTACGGATACAAGAATCCCGAACAGATACGGAAAATTATTTCCATGAGTGCTCCCACCGATTTTTATTCTGCTGAATATCTGAATTCGTTCTATTCCAAATATTCTTCCCCTACACTTCAGGCTGTTGTAGGAAAAAAATTTCACAGGAAAAATATGTCGGAGGAATTCAAAAAGGCCAGTCCGATAGCTAATGTTTCTGATGTTCCGACTCTGATTTTCCAGGGTAACCAGGACTTTCTGGTGAATAAAAAACAGGGACTTGCTCTTGATTCGGCTTTAACCGCCCGGAAAATTCCGCACAAACTTGTCTTTATGAAAAATACGGGACATGCTCCAAGATTTTTCAACAAGAAAAAAAGAGACACCCTAATTTATCCGAATATTCTGGAATGGATTCAACAAAAATGAGTAATGAGTAATAATCGATGAGTGATGATTGATAATGATTGATGGTTGATAGTTGATTGATAAAAACAACGTTTCAATTGATTAATTTCTTCCACTTGCATTATATCTTATGCATAAAAAAGCCCGCTTTTTTGAGCAGACTTGTATTATTTAATTTGAATGAAATTATTCTTCGTCTTCATCAAATTTATGATTTTCATATTTTGAAAAATCCTGTTTCTTGCCGAATAAAAATTTCAGGATTACCGGTACTGTTGTAATCAGAACAATAACAATAATAATGAGTTCAAGTTTTTTCTTCAAATCGATTCCGAACTGATCAATGAAAAGCTTATCAAGATAATGTCCTGCAAAGATCAGTAAGAAAGACCACAGTACTGCGCCAATGATATTATCTCTTAAGAAATCCTTTTTATCCATTTTTACGATTCCGGCAACAATGGGTGTAAACGTTCTCACTACCGGCAGGAATCTTGCCATAATGATGGCTAATGCTCCATTTTTCTCGAAAAAATCATGAGCCTGATACAGATATTTTTTTTTAAACAACCATGTGTCTTCCTTCTTATATAAGGCAGAACCTGCCTTTCTTCCGAAATAATAACCTACTTCATTTCCTATAATCGCGGCAAGTGCTACAGAAGAGGCCAGAATAAATGTATCTAAGAAATCATTTCCTGTAGATCCGAACGTTGCACTAATAATGTCAATTGAATAAATTCCCGAAACAAAAAGAAGTGAATCTCCCGGTAAGAAAAATCCTACAAAAAGACCTGTTTCAGCAAAAATAATAAACAGAATAAGCCAAAATCCGCCAAGCTTAATATAAAACTCAGGATTTAATAAATCTTTCCAATTAGTGAAGTCTTCCATACATTTTGATAAGTAACAAAAATAGGATTAATAAACGTCATTCCGAAATTTATTATAAGATTTTAACGAAATTTAAACATGACTTTTACAAGTCCATATCATCATCAGAAACTGCGGTTCCATCGGCCATGAGAAATGCTTTCAGGAATGGCGTAAGATTTCCGTTCATTACAGAATCCACATCCGAAGTTTCATATCCGGAACGCACATCTTTTACCAGTTTATAAGGATGCATCACATAATTCCGGATCTGGCTTCCCCACTCGATTTTCATTTTATTAGCTTCGATCTCATTTCTGGCTTTCATTCTTTCTTCAAGCTCCATTTCATATAATCTGGAACGAAGCAACTGCATTGCCTTCTCTTTGTTCTGAAGCTGAGAACGGGATTCGGAGTTTTCAATGATAATTCCTGTTGGTGCGTGACGGAGACGAACGGCTGTTTCCACCTTGTTTACGTTCTGTCCACCTGCTCCGGAAGACCTCATCGTTTCAAAGGAAATATCTGCAGGATTGATGTTGATTTCTATCGTATCATCTACCAAAGGATAAACATACACCGAAACGAAACTGGTATGTCTTTTAGCATTGGAATCGAAAGGTGAAATCCTTACCAGACGATGAACACCGTTTTCTCCCCGCAAATACCCAAATGCAAATTCGCCGTCAATTTCAAGCGTTACCGTTTTTACACCCGCAACATCGCCTTCCTGAAAGTTCAGTTCACGGATTTTATAGCCTTGTTTTTCCGCCCACATGGTATACATTCTCATCAGCATGGAAGCCCAGTCGCAGCTTTCGGTTCCTCCTGCTCCGGCTGTAATCTGTAGTACCGCAGAAAGCTCGTCGCCTTCATTAGAAAGCATATTTTTGAATTCAAGATCTTCGATTTTCTCCACTAATTGAGGAAAAGTTTCATCAAGCTCTTTTTCAGAATCGGGATCTTCTCTGGCAAAATCCATCAACACCTGCAGGTCTTCAAACTGAGTATGAATTTCTTCATAAGCCTCTACCCATTTTTTCTTGGAGCGGAGTTGCTTCAGGAATGCTTCGGCTTCTTTCGGGTTGTTCCAGAATTCAGGAGCTGCGGTTTTTTCGTCATCATTCGCAATTTCAATCTTCTTTTTATCGATCTGAAGATATTTATGGAGGTCGTCAATTCTTGACTGAATTTCTTTTATCTGGTCGTTGTTTATCACGATTTTTTATTTTTGCAAAAATAGGAAATTTTTATTCCTTGTTTATGAATTCATAAAATCGGAAATTTATTTTCAATTAATTCTAATCTTATTTTTTTAATAAAGATGAATTAAGAATTCCTAAATCTTTTTTGGGCCCGCATCTTTATCTTCCTCTTCATTATGAGCAAACCCGATGACTCTTCTCGGTTCTTCCACCACTCTGTATGCATCGAGCTCAGATTTAAGATCTTTAACTCTGTTCTGGAACTGGTCAAAATTATTCACAATAACATCTGTTAAAAATCTGGCGATCTGGTCCAGGTATTCTTCCGTCAGCTTTCCCGCTGAATCCCGGAGAGCAGCTTTCAGAAGATTCTGATCAATCTTAAGATTTTCATTTCTGGTTTTCTGGTATAGATTTTTAATTCTTTTTTTAAGACTTTGTGTAAAATCGATCAGCATGGTATTGCTGAACACCTTCATTTGAGAGGAGATGGTATGCCAGAAAGGAATTTTATCGGCTTTGTTGTTTTTCAGGATTTTAAATAAAAGAGAATCTTTCTCGAGGTTTCTGGTCATCGCATACAGAATAATTTCTGACCTTTCCGCAAGGTTTGGAGGAAAAACAGGAATCATCACATCAAATCTTCCGGGAGCCAGAATTTCTTCATCGATTTCGGAAACAGAATTGGCAGAACCTACCATCAGCAGTTCTTCCTGTTCAAATTTTGAAATATAATGCAGAATAATCTCCTGAGTTTCAAGATTACAGGAAGCAACGTTGTTTTCAGCTTTTCTAGCCATCATAATATTATCAAAATCTTCCATGAACAGGAGAACTTTTTCTTCCTTCATCATTGCTATGAGAAAGTCATTAAAATTGGTCTGATTTCCGTTCACAAAAGAAGTTCCGAGATAATGTTTTTTTACTTCCTTAAATTGATACCCGATAATTTCTGCAATTTTGTTGGCCCAGAAAATTTTTCCGCTTCCGGGAGGACCGTATAAAATGATCCCTGCGGGCTTATTGATTCCCCAGTCTTTGATCTGCTGCGGATTAAGGAAAGGTTCCAGAACAGTGGAAATATGGAAGAACAAATCCCTGTACCCGATAAAATCTCTTTTCTGCAGACTTGTTTTGTGCCCGAAATAATCATACACAAATTTGTAATTACCTCCCAATCTGTTATCAATGCCGTAGCTGGACACCGAAGATTTAAAAAAACCGTTATCAAAAATATTAGGATCTGCTTCTTTGATTACTTTCTCCACCTCTTCTTTAGGCTGATTGATCTTTTCAGCAATCTGCTCCAGGGTTTTGGTTTTGTCAAGGTCTTTTTCGTAAAGCCTTAGAAACTCAATGTTTTCACGAACAAACTTTTCAAAGTCTTTTTTTATTTCAAAATTGATACTGATACAATCTATGAGGTCAAGATCGAAATCCTGAATAAACTGTTTTATTGCTTCCGCGGAAACATTCAGTTCTTTTGCCAAATCAACTAATTTCATAAAGATTCAATTATTACTAAACTTGTTTAAACATTTTATTTTTAACAACAAAAGAAATAAAGATTTGATGAAATACTAACGTCTGCACCAATGATAAAAAACTTATAATCCTGATAACAGATTTTTAAACAGCTTTTGAATTTTAGTATAGCCGATTTCCGTTTTGTTGTTAATTTTAAATTAATTTAAACAGATTTAATACCAAAAATAGCGTATTTGAAATTAAATTTAAATTGATTTAGGATAAAATTGTAACAAATGATTTTTTAAACAGACTACTACTATGTAAAACAAATTACATGGAAAAAATTCTGTCAGTAAAGAATCTTACTAAGAAATTCAAGAGAGTTGTGGTGAACAATATTTCTTTTGATGTAGAAAAGGGGAATGTGTACGGTTTACTCGGCCCCAACGGAAGCGGAAAGTCTACCACCTTTGGAATGCTTCTCTCCACTATTAACCCTACAAGCGGTGACTGGTATTGGTTTGGAAAAAAAGGAACCGATCCGGACACGCTCAAAAAAATAGGTGCCATCATCGAACAGCCTAATTTTTATCCTTACCTGAGCGCGGAAACCAATCTGAAAATAGTGGCTGAAATTAAAGGTACTCCTTACAACAGAGTTGATGAGGTTCTTCAGACGGTAGGCCTTTTGGAAAGGAAAAAAGATACTTTCAAAACTTTTTCACTGGGAATGAAACAGCGTTTGGCTATTGCTTCTGCAATGCTGAATAATCCGGAAGTGATGATTCTGGACGAGCCTACCAATGGTCTTGATCCGGAAGGAATTATCCAGATCCGTGAGATCATCAGCAATATTGCAAAACAGGGAATTACCATTATTATTGCAAGTCATTTACTTGATGAAATTGAAAAAATCTGCAGCCACGTGATTGTACTGAAGGAAGGAAATTCCATCTACTGCGGAAGAGTGGATGAAATGACGGCCAACAATGGCTATTTTGAACTGAAAGCAGACAACAATACATTGCTTTTGAATGCATTGAATTCTTTAGGTTGGTTCACTTCTGTTAATCTGGATGGTGATATCCTGAAAGCCCAGATCCGCGATGATGCATCTATTTCAGCGTCCGCATTAAACCAGAAGCTGGCCGAACAAGGGATATTTCTTTCTCATTTAACGAAGAAAAAGCTTTCTCTTGAATCTCAATTCCTTGAACTTGTAAAAAACACCAAATAATCATGATAAAATTATTTAAACTAGAATATTATAAAAATCTGAACTACAGACCATTCAAGATTTTTACGATCCTGTATTTTGCGATCCTTATCGCCTTGCTTTTCATCGGACTGATCGATTTTGATCTTTTCGGAGGAACGATCAACCTGAAAGAAGAAGGCATTTATAATTTCCCGGAAATCTGGAATTTCACAACATGGATTGTGGCTTTGCTGAAGATTTTCTTGGGATTGATCATTGTTTTTTCGATTTCGCAGGAGTTCAGCAACAGGATGTTTAAACAGAATACAATTGATGGATTGAGCAGGAAAGAATTTATCTCTTCAAAATTGCTGACCATCAGTATTTTCACTATAGTTTCTACGGTAGTTGTTTTTGCGATCACAATGTTTCTTGGATACAAATACTCCAATACGACGGAATCTGCGAAGGTTTTTGAAGAAATCTTCTTTATCGGAAATTATTTTGTAAAGCTGTTTACGTTCTTCTGTTTCCTTATGTTTCTTTCAATTTTGTTGAGGAAATCGGTTTTTGTTTTTCTTGCTCTTTTTGTCTTCTGGATCGGCGAAGGTATTTTATCCGGTGTGGAAGTATATATGAAAGTGCGCGGAATGCAGGGGCCTCAGAGAAATGAAGTGCTTCAGAATGATTTTTTTATTACGCATCTTTTACCATTGGAAAGTATGTCCAGCCTGATTCCTAATCCTATGATAAGGCTCAATATGGCAAAAATGATGGGCCTTAAATATGAATTCCACTACCCTACAGAAAGCATGATCGCGTGTCTGGTTTGGTGTGCAATCTTCATTGTCGGATCGTACTGGATTTTAAGAAAAAGAGACTGGTAAATCCTGATTTAAAGTTCAAAAATTCAAAGTTTAGAATTTTATTCATTAAATAGTAAAGTGGTTCGTTTTTCGAATCACTTTAATATTTTATTGAAGTTTTTATTTATATTTAATAAAAATTAATGGCATGAAGAGAATATATTACGTTCCCGGGGTCATCAGCGCTTTACTGATACCGGTTTTATTTTGGTTTTACGGGAGCCAAAAATATAGAGAAATACATGTAAACATGATTGATTTTAAATTCCCAGCTAAGTTTCAAGACGAAAAAGCAACGACCGTTGACGGTTTCGAACCTTACCGAAAGTTACATTATAAAAAAATTATAGTAAAACCTAATACAGCACGGGAAAATTCAGTTTTTTATATTTCGGAAATTAAAAAGCTTCAGAAACGGAATGAGAAAGATACTGGAATAGAATTTATTTTAAACGATAAAAACACCTACGACGATCTTGTTTCATTACGGAATGATATGGCTATCAGCAAACAATCATCTTATTACTTAGATCTTGATAAAACAGGACATTTTTTTGTTATTCTAAAACTTGATGGAGCTAGCCTATTTACCAATGATGATATTGTTGACAGATGTGGAAATGAAATTATTGACTTTTCAAGTGATTATTTTAAAAAATATTATTTAAAAGGCTTTCAAAAATTTGAATACCAGCTTACTAAATTACCAGAGAACTCTTACTACGTCATCTTCAGCTTCTTACTATTCTTAAATATTTCAATGTTTAGCATTAAAGAAAATCTTCAACTCAAAAAAAAAATTGCATGAAAAAGATATATTATTTCCCCGGGCTTATCAGCGCTTTGATTGTACCTGTTTTATTTTGGTACTATATTAATCCCTACATTGATAAAACTAAATATAATGTAGTTGATATTTGGCTTCCCCCAAAATTAACAGGAGATAAAATCAATAGTACCCTTAGTTTTGAATCCGTACGAAACTGGGATTATAAAAAAATAAAAGTTGATCCTTCAAAAGCTAAAGAAAATTCAAAGTTTTATGTTTCGGAAATTAAGTCTCTCCAAAAACGTAATGAAAAAAATACCGGAATAGAATTTATTTTAGATAAAAATAATACATACGATGACTTTGTTTCTTTATTAAATGATATGGCCATTGCAAAACATGAAACGTATGCATTGGATCTGCAAAAAACAGGAAATGTATTTGCCACTGTGAATTATAAAAGTCCAAAAACTGAAGAAGAAGAAATAGACTGCCTTTTATGCCATGACACGATTTATACTTTTGTTGAGGTAAAGCCCGATTTTAAACAATATTATCTTAGTATTTTTCAAAATCTCTCAAAACTTCCAAACGGAGCTTATTATATCTTTTTCGGATTTCTTTTATTTTTAAATATTTCCATGTTCAGTATTAAAGAAAGGTTGCAAATACATCCAAGGTAGATTCTTCACCATAAGCTCGCGGAAATAAAAAAGAAAGGACTGTCTTTCGGCAGCCCCCTCAATCACTTCACTTAAAACACTAGTTTTTATTTTTTGTCAAGGAGTGCGATATATTCGCCATATCCTTTTTCTTTCATTTCCGCTTTCGGGATAAATTTCAAAGAAGCACTGTTGATACAGTAACGCAGTCCGCCTTTATCTTCAGGACCATCATTGAAAACGTGTCCCAAATGAGCATCTCCTGTTTTACTTCTTACCTCTACCCTTGTCATTCCGTGGGAACGGTCCAGCTTTTCTTCAACTAATTTTTTGGTAATCGGTTTTGAAAAACTTGGCCATCCACATCCGGATTCAAATTTATCAGTAGAGATAAACAAAGGTTCTCCGGTAGTGATGTCCACATAAATTCCTTCACGCGTTTCATCCCAGTATTCATTCTGGAAAGCTCTTTCCGTACCGTTTTCCTGGGTTACGTTATACTGTTCGGCAGTCAGTTTTTCCTTTAAAACTTTTTTATCCTGTTTCTGATATTTCACTTCTTTTTTCTTTGGAGGATTCGCATTTCTTGCCATTTCAAATAATCCTGGTTCAATGTGGCAGTATCCTCCCGGGTTTTTGTCCAGGTAATCCTGGTGGTAATCTTCTGCTTTATAGAAATTTTTAAGCGGAATTGTTTCTACCAATACAGGCTTGCTGTAGTTTTTAGCCAATTTTGCCACTTCGGCTTTCACAATGGCTTCCGTTTCTTTATCAGTCGAATAAATTCCGGTTCTGTACTGGTCTCCCCTGTCGTTTCCCTGTTTGTTTAAACTCGTAGGATCAATGGTTTTGAAATAAAGGTCTATTAAAAGAGTAAGATCAACCTCTTCAGGATCATATTTCACTTTTACGGTTTCTGCAAAACCTGTAGTATGGCTTACAACTTCTTCATAAGTAGGATTTTCTTTATTTCCATTCGCGTATCCCACTTCAGTTCCTACGACACCTCTAATCTGTTGAAAAAAATGTTCTGTTCCCCAAAAGCATCCTCCTGCAAAATACACTTCTTTTAAATTTCTATTGTCCATAATGGTCTCATTTTCTTTTTTTGTTTCAGCAGACTTCATTTTTTTTGAATCTCCGCAGCTTGTTGCAAATACTGCTATTCCCAGCACAACGCCAAGTAAAATCAATATGTTCTTCATTTTTATATTTTTTTTCATTTTTTCAGATTTAAAATCATTAATCCAAATCCTAAAAGCATGATATCTTTTATGATAAAGAAGTCAGTTATCAAAATTCCATCGACTGTTTTCCAGATTCCCGGAGTCGTAAACAGATAGCTCAGTGTTATCAGGAAGGTAATAACCATTCCGATGGCGGCGTACTTTCTGAGTGATGCAAATTTCACACTAAACAATAACAATAATGCAATGATAATTTCTATGACTCCGATAGTATCGGACACTGCCTGAATGCTTACAATATCATATACGAAAAAAGTAAGGAAATGGTTTTCCACCAAAGGTTTTATGGCATTTGCTTCTGTAGGAGTGAATTTGAAAATTCCGATCCACAGCAGAATAATGACGGTTCCGAAAAGGGAGAGATAGTACCCCGTTTTTCCGATAAGGTTTTCATTATCAATTTTTAGTACAGTTCCATTCATTTTTTAAGATTTTGATTGAATACTTTATTATTTTCAAAAGTATAGTCGGAACCATTTCAAAATCCTGACAAATTATTTTATGAAATATCTAAATTTTTCAGAGCTCTTTCTTTAACCTTATGAATATCAGAATCATTAATTTCAACATTACTTTCATCCGAAAGCTTTCTTTTCAACATTTTATCCAATATTTCCAGCTTTTCTTTGTAGGCTCTGCACCATTTACAAATAGCAAGATGCAGGGAAAGCTTACGGTTTTCTTTTGGGGAAATATTTTCCGCATTCCGTTTTTCCATGAGCATCGTCGCTTTGCTGCACGGTAAAAAAATAATATGAATCAGTTTTTTAAGCATTTTTAGATCAGTTTTGATTGGCAAACCAGTTCATTTCCAGGCATTCTCTCAATTGCATCCTGCCTCTTTGCAGAATCTTCCATAAATTAGTCGTGGAAATATCAAGTTCCTGACTCACTTCCGGCGCTTTTTTTTCTTCAAGGTAATACAGCTTCATCGGAATTTTCCATCGGGAAGGCAGATCTTCCAGGCATTCCTCCAGGATTTTATTGAATTCTGCATTGTCTAACAGTTGTGTTTCCTGATTGCCTGCATTCCATTCATTCAAAATATCATTGTTTTTCCAGGCGCCGTCTTCATCAAAAAAATGATCCAGTTTAATGTTGGGTTCAGATTTATATTTTTTACGGTAAAAATCGGCCACTTTTCTGTTTAAAATAGTCATCAGCCAGGTGAGCGGCCGGCTTTTCCCTTCAAAAGATTCATAGGACGAAAAAGCGGAAATAAAAACTTCCTGAACAATATCTTCCGCCTCAACTTTATCGGACAACAGATACACTGCCCTTCTCATCAACGCTGCAGAATACTGTTCTATCCAGTTTTTGAATGTTTCGTTTTTGGTCATACTAACTTTTTGAAGATTTAAAATCCCTGAGATATTTTAACAATAAACGAATATATAAAGTTAAGACGATACACTGCAACGTTTTTTATGGATTCATTTTAGCTCTTGTGATTGTCATCCTGTCAAGCATCTAAACAATTAAATCAACTATGCTGAGATGCTTCCAGCATGACAAGCTTTGTGAAAATTATTGAAAACAAGAATACATGATCTTGACATTTATGATTTAATTATCAACAGCTTACACACTCCAATTAATAGGATGACTATAGCCTAGCCCTGATTGCAGTGAAAATCCCGCAATGGAGCGACGGAGCCTTGCCGGGCTTAAGACAGGCCAAGTCGGAGCCGCGCAATGAGGAATTGTAGCGGAAAGCGGGAAAAAGCTCCTGAAAACGTTTCTGCTCATTAAAAACAAATCTTCGCAAAAGTGTCAAATATTTCAACCTAAATCCCCTAAAAACCTTAAATTTGCATCTTATCAAAAAACTGTAAAAAGCAAAGCAATATAAATTATGACATCACAAGAGATTCGTCAAAAATTTTTAGATTATTTTAAAAGCAAAGGCCACCTCATTGTTCCTTCAGCACCCATTGTCCTGAAAGATGACCCTACACTTATGTTTTCCAATTCCGGGATGACGCAGTTCAAGGATTTTTTCCTGGGCTACAAGACTCCTACCGCACCGAGAATTGCCGATACCCAGAAGTGTCTGCGGGTTTCCGGGAAACATAATGACCTGGATGATGTGGGCCGTGATACGTACCACCACACCATGTTTGAAATGTTGGGAAACTGGTCTTTCGGAGATTATTTTAAAAAAGATGCTATTGCTTTTGCCTGGGAATTACTTACGGAAGTCTATGGAATTCCTAAAGAAAACCTATATGTAACCATTTTTGAAGGAGATGCTTCCGAAAACCTTGAAAGAGATCAGGATGCTTATGATTTCTGGAAATCCCACATTTCCGAAGACAGAATTATCAATGGAAATAAAAAAGACAATTTCTGGGAAATGGGAGAAAGCGGACCGTGCGGACCGTGCTCAGAAATCCATGTTGATTTGAGAAGTACTGAAGAAAAAGCGAAAGTTTCCGGATTAGAACTGGTGAACAACGACCATCCGCAGGTGGTGGAAGTATGGAATCTCGTTTTCATGGAATTCAACAGGAAAGCAGACAAAACCCTTGAAAAGCTTCCTGCACAACATGTGGATACGGGAATGGGCTTTGAACGTCTGTGTATGGCGCTTCAGGAAAAATCCTCCAATTACGATACTGATGTTTTCACTCCTTTAATTGCTAAAGTTGAAGAACTTTCAGGAAAAAAATACACCGGGATTTTAGAAGACGAAAAAGATATTGCGATCCGCGTGGTGGTAGACCATATCAGAGCGGTTTCGTTTGCGATTGCTGACGGACAGCTGCCTTCCAACGGAGGAGCAGGTTATGTGATCAGAAGAATCTTAAGAAGAGGAATTTCTTATTCTTACCGTTTCTTAGGAATGAAAGAACCTTTCCTTTATCAATTGGTTGCTGTTTTACAGGAGCAAATGGGAACTTTCTTTCCTGAACTTGAAAAACAGGGAAAACTGGTTTCTGAAGTTATCAAAAGTGAAGAAGAATCATTCTTAAGAACCATAGAAAACGGATTGATAAGAGTTGAAAAATTGATTCAGCAGACGATTGCCAATAATCAGAAGGTATTGCCAACTGAAGAAGTTTTTGAATTATATGATACTTATGGTTTCCCTGATGATTTAACGAGAATTATTGCGGAAGAAAAAGGTTTAACCATCGATGAGGAAGGCTTTAAACAAGCTTTAAATGAGCAAAAGAAACGTTCAAAAGCAGATTCTGCCCAAAAAGTATATGATTGGGTTACGTTGGAAGAAAAACCTGAAAATTTTGTAGGTTATGATCAATTTGAATCTGAAACCTATATTACAAGATACCGAAAAGTAGAAAATAAGGACGGAGAATTTTACCAGGTAGTTTTAAGCGAATCTCCTTTTTATCCGGAAGGCGGAGGCCAGGTAGGCGACAAAGGCGTTCTTGAAAATGCGACCGAAAGCTTTGAAGTTTTGGAAACCAAAAAGGAAAACGGATTGGTTATTTCTTTAATCAACGGTCTTCCGAAAGATGCAGGCGCTGTTTTCTATGCTAAAGTAAATGTTTCGGAAAGAAAAAATTCTCAGGCCAACCACTCGGTAACGCATTTGCTGCATGAAGCATTAAGAGAAGTTCTGGGAACCCACGTAGAGCAGAAAGGCTCATTCGTTGGTCCTGATTATCTGCGTTTCGACTTCTCTCATTTTAATAAAATGACGGAGGAGGAATTAACCTTAGTGGAAGAAAAGGTTAATGCAAAGATTAAAGAAAATATTGCTTTACAGGAATTCAGGAATATTCCGATCCGGGAAGCTCTGGACAGAGGTGCCATGGCTTTGTTCGGGGAAAAGTATGGCGACAGTGTAAGAATGATCCAGTTTGGAACTTCTATGGAACTTTGCGGAGGAACTCACGTGAAAAGCACCAGCGAAATCGGACATTTTAAAATCATTTCCGAAAGTTCCGCAGCAGCAGGAATCAGAAGAATTGAAGCGATTTCCGGAGATAAAGCTGAAGAGTATTTCAAAAATATTGAAAAACAGATCGCCGAAATATCACAGTTGCTGAAATCAAAAGATGTTGTACGTTCTATTGAAAAATTAATTGAGGAAAATACCGCATTGAAGTCTGAAGTAGACGCAATGAAAAAGGAAAAAGCAAAAGGAGAAATCGGCGAATGGAAAGGAGCTTACGAGCAAAAAGGTGATAAATTACTTCTGGTAAAAAGAACTTCTTTGGACGCCGGTTCGGTAAAAGACATCGTCTTCCAGTTAAAAAAAGAAATCCCCACTTCCATTACGGTTATTCTGTCCGACGCAGACGGGAAACCAATGATTACCGTTGGCGTTTCTGATGATTTAGCAGGAATTTATCAGGCAGGAGCCTTGATTAAAGATTTGGCAAAAGAAATCCAGGGCGGCGGCGGCGGAAATCCTGGCTTTGCCACAGCAGGAGGAAAAAATCTTGACGGATTGGAAAATGCGTATCAGAAAGCGCTGAATCTTTAAGAAATATTTTTAATAAAATTTAAATAATAATCATCCCTTTCAGCTTTGAAAGGGATGATTTTGTTATATGTCACTTCGAGGAGTTTTCGAAAAACATATCAAAAGTTTATGGCTAAAAGTCTTTTCAATCAGTGTTCTCGATACATTTTTCTCCGCCCTGTTGCGAAAACACTCGAACCGACGGAGGTTGTTATTTGATACAAATGATTTAATTTTTAACAAAACATTATATTTTCTTCTGTGGTATTGTAACTTTCTTATCAATAGTTTTGTCTAACTATTAAAAAGACTAATGACAAAACTTTTATTCCCGCTGTTTTTATTTTTTACAGCACTGGTATTCGGACAAACTCAGTTGAAAGTTTTCAGCAAGGCAACCAAGCAACCTATCTACAATGCAGCAGTGTACTGCGATGATGAGCTTCTCGGGAAAACCGATACCAGCGGAACTTTATCCTTTAAAACCAAATGTAAGAAAGTTGAAATTCTGGCCAGCAATTTTGAAGATGTCCTTGCAGAGGCAAGAAATACCATGGAAGTTGCAATGCAGCCGTTATCCGAAAAAAGAGGGAATATTGACCGTGTTATTATTAACGACAAAAGTGATCCGCGCGCTCTTAGAATTCTTGATGAACTGAATAAAAGAGCGAAGGAGAATTCACCCAAATCTTTAGAGTCGTACAATTTTAAGTCTTACACCAAATTTTCTCTTGATTTGGATAAAGATTCCATTGATATTTATAAGAATTTTTTAGCTGCCAGGAAAGATTCCATTTCAAAGGTTGATCAAAAAGGTTTTAAGCAAAAAGAAAAGGAAAAGAAAGATTCCCTTATCGCTGAAGATTTTATTGATGCCTCTGCGGAAGGCCAGATGTTCCTTTGGGAAAAAGCTACAGAATATAAATATTCCAGAAAATACGGTGAAAAAACAAATATTATCGACAACAGGATGTCCGGTTTTAAAAATCCGATTTATGAGGCTATGGCCCTCAATATTTCAAATCTTGACAGAACACCCAGACAGCTGAGACCTGAAAACAGGGATCTTTTTCATTATTATCTTTCAGATACCATACAGCTGGATGGAAGGCAGACCTATGTGATCAAATTCAAAGAAATTACCGATAAAAAGAAACAGAACCCGAGAAAATTCAACGGGAAAATATATGTTGACGCCGAAAGTTTTGCCCTGAAAAAATTTGAAAGCATCAGCAAAAAAATAAACGAGGGGAATATTGTTTCTGTCTGGAAACCCATCAATAATAAATGGTTCCTGGATTATGAAGATATCAGGCTTAAAATGGGCAATACCAGCTTCGATGTTTCAAAGAAAGACAGCCTGAAAGCAGGTGACACCAAGAAATACAACCAGAAAAAATTCGGAAATTACCTGTATGTAAAAAACAGGTTCTTCGATTTTGATATTAATGAACCTCAAAAAGCGTCTGATTTTAAAGGCTATTCGCTCGAAATGAAGAATTCAGACGGCAGCCTTTTGCAGCAATACAGAACCGACAGTCTTACTATAAGGGAAAGTAATACTTATACCAAGATCGACAGCTTTGTACAAAAGCATGATTTTGAAAAAAAACTCAATACTTTGACCCAGCTTTTAAGAGGAAATCTTCGCTATAAAATGATCGATTTTGATCTTACCAAATTCATCAGCTACGATAAATACCAGGGAATCCGTTTGGGCGCCGGATTGAAATTAAATGAAAAGTTCAGTAAAACATTTTCTCCGGACGGCTATTTCGGATATGGTTTTAAGGACCATCGCTGGAAATACGGATTAGGGTTGGATGTAAAACTTTCCGACAAAAGAACATCCGTTTTCAGAATTGAATATCTTGACGATGTTTTTGCAGCAGGAAGATTCAGCAATTATATGTGGGATAAAATGATGAAGCTCTCTGATATTAACCTGGATCTTCACAATGCCGTTTTCTATAAAAACCAGAAATGGAGCGCTTCTTACCTTTATGATATTTCCAATTCATTAAGCATGAAAATCGCGGTGAATAAAGAGAAACAGGAGGCTCTTTTTGATTATCAGTATAAAAACATGGGCAATAAGTTCGATAATACCAGCGCGGTTCTCTCATTAAAATTTTCCCCGAATGACAAAAACATCATGACGCCTACCGGAAAATACACCTATGAAAAAAATTACCCTCAAGTCTTCCTGAATTATGAAAAAGGATTTAATGCATTGGGAGGAGATCTTGATTACAACAGGCTTGATGCGCTGTTCATTCATCAGTTCAGAACAAAATTGGGATCTACCAACATTAAAATTTTCGGAGGAATCTCATCCGGAAGCGCACCAATCTGGAAAAATTTTGAAATAGCCGGTCAGAACGATGCCAATATTGATAAGTGGTATTCCAACATCAGTACCCCTTCAAACCTTGGATTTGCAACGATGCCTTCGGGAACTTTCTTCGCAGACAAATTTGCAGGGTTTAAAATTTCACAATACCTGCCTTTTAAATTTAAAACATTGGGTAAAAAATATTCGGATATCGAGCTTGAATACCAGTCGGCCATCGGCGGTTTTAAAAACAGGCAGGACCACCAGTTTGAATTCACCGCTCTGGATCATTATTACCAGGAAGCGGGACTAATCTGGAACCAGTTTCTGGGAACGAGCTTTGGCGTAGGATTTTCCTATAGATTAGGATATTACCAGACTTCGGAATTTAAAGATAATATCGGAATTAAAATAAAATTCAATCTTTTAAACTAATATTTTAGTATTAATAGTTAAACTCATTTAACCAGTTCGAAATCAAATTAGATGAGAATTAAAATATTTTACTGTTAAAAAAACGTGTTATTTGTTAAAAATTTAAGATAAATATAATAAGATCAGAAACTGTAATCCCGGAAATTCCGGGATTACGCCGTTTAGAAACATCATCAATGGAATCGGCTATTAATATCAATTAATAAACCTTTTACAGCATCATAAATATTATTAATTTTGTCAGGTCTTTATGAAAAGGATATTAGTGATTTTATGTTTCTGTATGTGCATTTTTGGTTTCTCACAATCAAAAGTCACTTCTATTGAAGCTGTTGTCATCAAAGATCAGAGTGATCCCAGAGCTCTTGAAATTCTGAAAAAAGTCAATCAGCAGTTTACTGAAAACTCTCCAAAGACGCTCGATTCCTACTCCTACAAATCCTATGAGAAAATTTCTCTGGATATTGATGAAGACAGTATTACCCAATACAGACAGTTTTTCGAAAATGCTGAATTATTCAGAAGAAAAAGAGAAAAAGATTCCCTGAACAATGTAACTGCCAGAAAAATATTTTCCAAAAGTAAATTATTCCTCTGGGAAAGAGCTCAGGAATTTTTATATTCGAAAAAATACGGTGAAAAAATCAATATCCTTGATAACAGGATTTCCGGACTGAAGCAGCCGATCTACGAAATGATTGCCCTGCAGCAAAGCAACAGAGACCAGATTCCCACCCAGCTGAAGCAGGAAAACAGAGGCTTATACCGATTCTTTTTAACCGACACTATTGAAATAGAAGGAAGAAAGAATTTTGTAATCCGTTTCAGGGAAGTCAATTATAAAAATCCGGACAAAAAAAGAAAGTACAATGGTGCCATCTATATTGATACCGATACTTATGGCATTAAAAAAATCGAAAATTTCAGCAAAAATAAAAACGACGGTATCATTACAAGTACCTGGATTTATTTCAACAACAAATGGTTCCTTTCCCATGAAACCGTAAAGCTGAAAATGAGCAATATGGTCATGCAGGAGGAAAACAAAGACTATCCTGAAGAAAAACATGAAAGGAATAAGAAGCAGAGCTTCGGGACGTATGCTTTTCTCACTTCCCAGTATTTTGATTACCAGTCACCTGCCCAAAATGATAAAAAAGACTTTAAAGGCTATACTTTTTCCGTAAAAAATATTGACGGAAAAACCCTTGACCAGTTCAGGACAGATCCTCTGACAGAACGAGAACGAAACACCTACAAAACCATCGACAGTCTTGGAAAAATATACAATATCGACCGGAAAGCAAGGGTTTTAAGCGGTTTGCTGCTAAATGGCCAGATAAAAGCAGGTATTGTGGATTTTGCGGTTGACGAGATCGTGAATTATAACCTGTATGAAGGCTTCAGAGTAGGTTTGAAAGCGAAGCTTAATGAAAATTTCAGTCCATACTTTTCTCCTGATTATACTTTTGCCTATGGATTCAAGGATGATAAATGGAAATACAGAATCGGACTTGATATTAAAACCACGCTGGAAAAAGATTCCTATTTCAGGATCGATTATTATGATGACGTGACCGCTTCCGGAGAGTTTTACCGGAGACTGTGGAATTTCAAAATGAGAACAGCTAACTATGGAAATAACCTTAATAATGACCGGTATTATCATTACAAAGGAGGCTCGGTTTCTTACCTTAATGATGTTACCAACGGCTTGACACTGGTTTTTGCAGCCCGTACCAATCTGGAAGAAGCCATGTTTGATTATTCCTTCCGCAACAGTGGTTCATCTTTTAATAATTTTAATACATTACTGACCTTAAAATATTCCCCGAACTCTACTAATATTATGACGCCTCAGGGAAAATCCCTCATCGATCAGAAATATCCGGAACTGTATTTCAATTATGAACAAAGCTACAAGGCGCTGAACGGTGATTTTAATTATACCCGGTTTGATGCCCTTTTTGTACACAATTTCAAATCTCTGCTGGGAACTACAGGATTCCGGCTCTACGGCGGAATGGTAATCGGAGAAGCTCCGATATGGAAAAACTTTACAATGAACGGACTGGCTTCGCCGAGGAGGGATTTTAATTTTAACTTAACTTCATTTCTAGGATTTGCAACTCTGGAAGGAGGTAAATACTATAATGACCGGTTCGTGGCGTATTATTTTACGCATAAACTTCCCTGGTATTTTAAAAGCTTAGGCCAGAATATTTCAAGTTTTGATTTTGTGTTAAGAGGAACCATAGGTAATATGAAGCATCCCGAATACCATCAGTTTAAATTTAAACCGCTCGACCATCTTTATCAGGAAGTCGGCCTGGAGTGGAACAATTTCCTCTCCACTTACTTTAATCTGGGGCTATTTTACAGAGTGGGCTACTACACTACACGAAATTTTAAACAAAATTTTGCCGTTCAGTTTAAACTGAAACTTCTGGAATTTTAAAATAAAAATAAAAAATAGAAATTAAACAAATGCAGACCATCCAAATACAGGCAGAACAATTTTTTGAATTGTTAAAATTAAAAGATACTTCTATGTGGGAAATTTTTGCCCAAATGATTGACGGAAATGAAAAGGAAATTATTTTTACAGATGGGGAAAACAAAATATTGTTCAACTATATCCTGCCTTCCAATCAGGAAAAGCTGGAGGAAGACCGAAAGGAATTTTCTAAACAGTTTGCGGATAAACTGGCGAATCTTAATTGAGTTTTAGAGTTTAGAGTTTAGAGTTTAGAGTTTAGAGTGAAAGTTAAATGGTGATTTTCAAAGGAAAGTTAATTTCATATTAATTCTAACAAAATTTATCCTTAATAAACGATCTCTAACCCTAAAACACCCCATTCTCAGACTCTCCCACTCTTAAACAAGTCAACCGTTTTTTGGGCTGCTGCAACATCATGAACCCTCAGTATTTTTGCGCCCTGCTGTAATACTTTCAGGTGAAGTTTTTGTGTTTCTTCGTTGATGTCCAAAGGAGACTTTCCCAAAGGTCTGTAGATAAAAGATTTCCTTGAAATGCCGATCAGTAAAGGAAATTTTCCAAAACCTAAATATTGTGTTTCATTGATCATTTTCATCTGGTCTTCTACCGTTTTACCGAAACCGAATCCCGGATCAAGGATAATATCTTTAACGCCTTTATTTAATAATTCTTCAGTCTTTTCAGAAAAATAGCGGTTGACGGAAAGTGTAATATCTGCAAATTTGATTTTATCGTGCATCGTTTCATAAGAAGGATTTACATGCATCAAAATATAGGGAAGTTTTGTTTCTGCAGCGGCATCAAACATCTTTTCATCGTAATGGCCTCCGGAAATATCGTTGATAATATCAATTCCCTCATTAAAACCAAACTTTACCGTTTCAGCATAAAAAGTATCCAGAGAGATCAATGTTTCCGGAAATTCTTTTTTGATGAATGAAATCATGTTTCCCAACCTTCTGATTTCCTCTTCTGCAGTTAAAAATTCAGCGTGCGGTCTTGTGGATTGCGGACCGATATCAATGATTTCGGCGCCTTCTTTAAGCATTTTACAAGTCTGGTCCAATGCCGTTTTTTCCGTATTGAATTTCCCGCCATCTGAAAACGAATCCGGCGTGAGGTTTAGGATTCCCATAATTTTAGGAACCGATAGGTCTATCAATTTCCCGTTACAATTCATGAAGTTGGAGTGCGGAAGAGTTGAAGAGTTAGAGAGTGCAGGTACTTGCAAAGCTTATAATTATGATTAGACTTAAAAAATAAACTGAAATTATCTTACAAAAATAAAAAATAAAACCTTTATCACTCAAAAAACTCAAACTCAAAAACTCAAACGCTTATACGCTCCTACCCGAAAACGCTACATTCTAAACTCTTTCACCAAAACAGTGCAACACACAAAATTTCGTATATTTGGGAGATTAAGAAAATTTATGTCAGAAACATCAGTACAGTTTGAGAAAATTATCAGCCAGTGCCGTGAGCTGTTCAGCAAGAAATTACAGGATTACGGACCGGCGTGGAGGGTTCTAAGACCAAGCTCTATTACAGATCAGATTTATATTAAAGTCAACAGAATCCGTACGCTGCAGATGACCGGAAAAAAAATGGTTGATGAAAGTGAAGAAGATGAATTTGTGGCGATTATCAATTATTCGATCATTGCGCTTATCCAGCTTGAGAAAGGATTTTCTAATGATTTTAATGAAAATAAACAAGAAATTCTGAATCTGTATGATCAATATGCAACTGAGGCCAGAAAACTGATGGAACGAAAAAATCATGATTACGGCGAGGCATGGAGAGATATGCGCATTTCATCGATTACGGACCTGATTTACCAGAAAGTTTTAAGAACCAAACAAATTGAAGATAACCAAGGAGTTACCGTTGTTTCCGAAGGGCTGGATGCCAATTATTTTGACATGCTGAATTATTCCGTTTTCTGTCTTATTAAATTTTCTGAGAAGAAAAACAGTATAGAATCTCAAAACTAATTTATATGATTAAAGGTTTATTACGTTTCGTTATTGCCGTTATTTTCATTCTTTCGGGGTTTGTAAAAGCGGTGGACCTGGTCGGTTTTTCCTTTAAAATGGAAGAATACTTCTCTCCTGCTGTCTTCAATATGCCGTTTTTTGAAAAGTTTGCGCTGTTGTTTTCGATAATTGTTGTCATTCTCGAACTTCTGTTAGGATTTATGCTGTTGCTTAAACTGAAGCTTAAATTTACCATTTCAGCATTGATTGCCCTGTGTGTATTCTTTGGTTTCCTAACATTTTATTCGGCATACTTTAATGTAGTAACAGATTGCGGATGCTTTGGAGATGCCATTAAATTTACACCATGGCAAAGTTTTATCAAAGATATTGTGCTCTTATTAGCTTTAATAATCTTATTTATACTTTACAGAAAAGAGTTCAGGAAAAAAGATGTGTACAGCTATGGTGAAAAGGAAGAATCCAATAAGGTAAGATACATCCTTTTAACGATATTTTGTTTGATAATGATCGGCATTGGAACATATGGAATAGTATATGAACCTGTGATTGATTTCCGTGACTATAAAATTGGTACCGACCTGAAGGCGGAGAAAGAAAAAATCAACAGAAATCCTTCGGAATACAAGACTTTTTATTCGCTTAAAAATGAGAAAACCGGAGAAATGCTGAAGGTAAACCAGGATGATTATATCAAAGAAACAAAATACTGGGCAGAAGGATCGCCTTGGAAAATCGAGGAAGGAAAAAATGAATCTGTCCTTATCAAAGAAGGCTATAAATCTGAAATTGTAAAGTTTAAGATTGAAGATCCTACAGGAATGGAGGTTACAGAAGAAATCATCAACGCCCCGAAAGCAATTCTTGTTTTCTCCTATCATCCGAAAGACGTTTCTCCTGAATTACTGAAACAGGTGGAAGCCAAAGTAAAAGCTCAAAAAGCCAATATTGTGTATGGCGTTTCTACAGAACCGAATACTTTCAAAACCATTAAAAATATGATGATGGACGGCACCGCAATTAAAACAATAGCGAGAAGCAATCCTTTTGTGCTTGTTTTAGAGAACGGAAAAATTATCGACAAACAGCCCGCAAAGGAATATATTAAATAGCCTTATCAAATTTTAATAAACACTAAACTTTATATTTACTCATGCAGAAATCTAATAAATCGATTGCAGGATACCATTTATTGATGATCTTATCTTCGGTAGACGGAGAATTTGCTCCGGAAGAAGGAATCTTGGTACAGCAATATCTGGCAGACGAATTTCCTTTCAAAATGGATCTTGATAATGAACTTGAAACCATTGCCCTTCTAAAACCTGAAGAATGGAAAGGACATTTTGAGTTCCATGCCCGTTGCTTCTATGACGATTCTACGGAAGAGGAGCGCCAAAACTTTATCCAATTTGCCAAAACGCTTATCAAAGCCGACAATAAGGTAACCGATGAAGAGCATTCATATTACACTCTTTTGAAAAAAATCTGGAATATTAATTAATTGGAATCAGATTAAAAGTTGGAATTCAATTTTGGTCTGATTTAACTTCAAAAATAAAAGAAACTATGAGAAGAAAAATAGTTGCAGGAAACTGGAAAATGAATAAAAATGTAATTGATGCACAACAGTTGATGGTTCAGTTACTAAGCTATAAAAACAATAATGCGACCAACTGTGAGGTATGGATCGCGCCGCCAGCTTTATATTTAATGATGGCAAAAGATATTTTTGAGAAAGATGAAATCGGCGTTTTTGCGCAGGATATGAGCGAGTATGAAAGCGGTGCCTACACCGGTGAAATTTCTGCAGACATGCTTGAATCAATTGATGCATCCGGTTCTCTGATCGGACATTCTGAAAGAAGACAATATCACGGTGAAACCGATTCCCACTGTAACAAAAAAGTGAAACTGGCTTTAGATAAAGGCTTGATTCCGGTATACTGTAATGGTGAAACCCTGGAACAGAGAAAAGCCGGACAACATTTTGAAGTGGTAAAAAACCAGACGGAAGTGGCACTTTTTACGCTTTCTGCAGAGGAAATTAAAAAAGTGGTCATTGCTTACGAACCGGTTTGGGCCATCGGAACCGGAGAAACGGCAACTCCTGAGCAGGCTCAGGAAATCCACGCGCATATCAGAAGCATTATCGCTGCAAAATACGGACAGGAAGTAGCTGATGAGGTTTCTATTCTATACGGTGGTTCCGTAAAACCGGACAATGCAAAAGAAATTTTCTCGCAGCCTGATATTGATGGTGGACTGATTGGCGGTGCTGCTTTAAAACTTGAAGATTTTTCAAAAATTATTGAGGCTTTTAACTAATGTGAAAAAGTTTATCCTCACATTTTTTGGAGTTCTTTTATTTGATATTGTCTATACTTTCTTGTATGATCAGTTTTTAATTGGAATTCAGCCTGAGTTTTTACAATATCCGTTGAGTGCCATTCAATACATGGCTTGTGCACCGGCAGTTTTTTTTAACAAACTATTGCCTTTTTATGCACCGATACCTATGTATCAGTCAATATTGATATTTTTGGGAAATGTATTTGTACAGACCTTATTGGTATATACTATTTTCTTTAAAAGGAAAAAGGCTATATTGGAAGAATAAAAAATTCGGCGGCATCTTCGATGCCGCCGAATTTTTTATTCTATGGTTTGCAATAAATTACAAAGTCTGCTCTTCATGTTTCCCTTCCTTGATCTCTTCCACCATTTTGGCATTGAAAGCCGGAAGATCTTTAGGAGTACGACTGGTAACCAATCCGTTATCGACCACGACTTCACTGTCTTCCCACTGTGCTCCTGCATTTTTAAGGTCCTGGCTAATAGAATTTACGGAAGTCATATTCCTGCCATCAACTACTTCAGCGTTGATAAGGATCTGCGGTCCGTGACAAATGGCGGCTACCGGCTTTTGCTGCTGGAAAAAATCTTTTACGAAAGACAGTGCACTTTCATTTGTTCTTAACTGATCAGGATTGATGACACCTCCCGGCAAAACCAATGCGTCATAATCGGAAGCGTTTGCTTCATCTAATGTCTTATCAACAGGATATTCCTGCCCCCAGTCTTTTTCAGCCCAGGCTTTGATTGATCCTGATTCCGGACTGATGATATGAGCAGTCCAGCCCTGTTGTTCTAAATGTTCTTTTGGAGATTTTAATTCGCTTTCTTCAAAACCGTGTGTTGCTAAAATTGCAATTTTCTTTGACATAATTTTTATGATTTAAGTGTTATGCCATTTTAATTGGAAAAATAATGCCATTAGACAATTTAATTTTATAAAGTTTGTTAAAGTCCTGATTTCTGGTCCGAAATCGGCCTTTTGATTATAAACTTTAACAAGTCTATCGTTTTAGCCCGGATTGAAGCAATTGTCTGAGCTCATTTTCAAGTTTGGGGCGGCGAAGCCGCGCCGCCCCAAACTTGAAAATAGCGAGTGCGGAAAGCCGGAAAAAGCTCCTAATAAAAAAACGCACCAAACAAATTGATGCGCCTTTTGTATTTTTACAAAAATTATTTTTTGTCTTTGGATCTTTGTAGTACTTCGTCTACCATTCCGAAACCTTTCGCTTCTTCGGAGGTCATCCAATAATCACGGTCTGATGCTTTTTCAACCCATTCATACGTTTGTCCGGAGTGTTCGGAGATGATTTCGTATAATTCTTTTTTCAGTTTTAACATCTCTCTTAAGTTGATTTCCATGTCAGAAGCTACCCCTTGTGCACCTCCTGAAGGCTGGTGAATCATCACTCTTGAATGTTTTAATGCAGAACGTTTTCCTTTTTCTCCGGCAACCAGTAATACAGCTCCCATTGAAGCGGCAATTCCTGTACAAATTGTAGCTACATCCGGCTTAATGATCTGCATGGTATCGTAAATCCCCAATCCGGCATAAACACTTCCACCCGGCGAGTTGATATAAATCTGAATGTCTTTGGAAGGATCTGCACTCTCTAAGAAAAGAAGCTGAGCCGTAACGATATTCGCCACCTGATCGTCAATTCCTGTTCCCAAGAAAATGATTCTGTCCATCATGAGACGTGAAAATACATCCATCTGAGCAACGTTCAATCTTCTTTCTTCCATGATGTACGGTGTAAGATTGGTAGGACCATACATTCCCATATACTGATCGGTAGCCAGACCGCTGTTTCCTAAGTGCTTTACAGAGAAATCTCTGAATTCTTTTTTAATGTCCATATTTCTGTTATGTATTATTAAATTTACGAAGTTTAAATTACAACTTTTATTCCTAAAATATTATAGGACTTTTTGTCACAGACTTTTTATAAAGAAAAATAATTAAAGGTTATCTGTCAGAATAAATTCCGGTAATTGCAGAATAATTCAGAATTTTTGATAATTCTACTGACACGAGGGTGAGCATCTGGATTTTTTTGATCAGTTCAAAATATTTTCCTTCATCAGAATCTGCATGCTCTGTAAGCTCTTTTTTGGTTTTTAAAATCAGGAAATTGACATAGCGGAATTTATGGATCAGGATGTCACCGGCAACCTGTTCGGGAATTTTGTCACCATAATTTGGCGAAAAAATATTCCGGGTGGACCAGTCGTTCAGTTCGCTGTAAATATTCATGGAATTAACGGCTGCTTTACTAAGCTCTTCATCCATCAATCCAAAAAAGAAATTTCCTTTTCTCAGCTCTTCTTTTTCAATTCCTTCTTTGATATAATCTACTATTTTTTTGTTAAGTTCTACCTGGAATTCGTAGCCGTCTTCCTCAAAATGGTGGAGAATTTCCTCAATGACCGTAATTTCATAGTTCTGTTCATCTGGTGTTGTTCGCTGCAATATTACATCGCCATAGTTCAGCATGTGGTTGATAAGGTCATTCTCCAATTTCGTAACATTAAAAACAATTGGATCCACCTGGTCTCTCGGATCATCCACGATCTGCAGTTTGGCAGGCTGTTGCGCTTCGGCTTTCACCTGAGCTTTTTGGGTCTGGTTCTGTGTGATCTGTTTCTGAACATCCAGTTCATTGAAAAGACTCTGCTCCGAAAGTCCGAATTTATTGGAAACTTCCTTAAGATACACTTCTCTTTTCAGGGCATTCTGAACAAAAGATACCGATTTAACAATATCCCGGATGGCTTCCGCTTTTTTGATAGGATCGTTACCTACTTCTTTAAGCAAAATCTCCGCTTTGAAGTCAATGAAATCCATTGCCTGGTTTTCAATGAACTTTTCAACATATTCCTGCGGGTACTTTCTGGCAAATGAATCCGGGTCGTCACCATCGGGAAACAAAAGAACACGGATGTTCATTCCTTCGGTAAGCAGCATGTCGATACTTCTGAAGCTGGCTTTTATCCCTGCGTTATCACCATCAAAAAGAATGGTAACATTCTCGGTAAGTCTTTTAATGAGTTTGATCTGCTCTGTGGTAAGTGACGTTCCCGAACTGGCCACAACATTCTCGATTCCGGACATATGAAGTGAGATCACGTCCATATAACCTTCTACCAAAAGGCATACATTTTTTCTTGAAATAGCCTGCTTACTCTGGTTCAGACCGTAAAGAACATTGGATTTATGGTAAATTTCCGTCTCCGGAGAATTGAGGTATTTGGCAGTCTTAACATTATTCTTGAGAATTCTCGCTCCAAAACCCAGCACTCTTCCTGAAAAACTGTGAATCGGGAAGATTACCCTTTCACGAAACCGATCCACTCCAGAAGGTGTATTTTCAGGGAAAATGGAAAGTCCGGATTTCTCGAGGATTTCTTTTGTGTAGCCTTTTTCCAGCGCATAAGCCGTAAAAGCATTCTTCTGTTCGGGAGAATATCCGAGCTGGAATTTTTTAATGATATCATCTTTCAGCTCCCGCTCTTTAAAGTACGAAAGTCCGATGGATTTCCCTTCTTCCGAATCCCAGAGTATTTCCTGGAAATAATTGTTGGCTACTTCGTGGATCTTATAGAGCATATCCCTTTCCGAATGTGCCTGTTTGGCTTCTTCGGAATATTCACGCTGATCTTCCTCAATTTCAATTCCGTATTTTTTTGCGGCATGACGCAGCGCTTCAGGATAAGTGAAATTTTCAATTTCCATCAAAAAGGAAATCGCCGTTCCTCCCTTACCTGTAGAAAAATCTTTCCAGATCTGCTTGCTCGCAGAAACTACAAAGCTCGGCGTCTTTTCATCATGAAACGGACTGAGTCCTTTGTAATTAGACCCTGCCCTCTTCAGCTGTACATATTCTCCCACAATCTCTTCTACACGGATTGTTGAGAATATTTTATCAATGGTCTGCTTGGAAATCATGATGCAAAAATATACAAAAAAATGTTCTTAGTACAATATGACAAAATAACAATATAATTCCTTTCTAAGGTGATTTTAGAGTTTTATTTTAATTATTTTTGAATAAAATAGCTCCATTTTATATGATGAAATATTTTAAAATCTCTACAGCTTTAGTTTTTACAGCACTTGTTTTACTGTTCTTTTATGTTGAGTTTGGCGGAAGATTTATCATCGGTAATTCTGATAAACGAATGATTACTCACGAAATAAAAACCAGCGAAAAACTTCCAGAAAATTTCACCAATTTTTACAACACCCTTTATCCGAATGCGTTGCATGAAAATTCGTGGCACTTGTTATTGCAATCAGTAATAAATAAAAATAATCAAAGAAAGGAATGCCCTTGCAATATTACTGCTTTTCAAATGATGCCTGTTTTAGCAATTGACAACAAAAAAAGTATAGATTAGTTTGTTGTTGCCAGATATCTTGAACGTCATTACAGTCAGGAAGAATGTCTGGCATTTAATTTTAGCCATTTCGACTTTTTGGAAAACAGAAAAGGTATTTCGAAACTTTCTAAATCTTTATTCAAAAAGGATATTAAAGATTTAAAATCAATTGAAATGTCGGAAATTGTGTCCCTTTATGAAAATCCTGTAAAAAATAACCGTTACAGAAATCCTGAAAGAGCAAAAACACGAGCCGAATATTTAAATCAGACTTATATTATTAATTCTAAAAGTAAAAAATAAGTTTTAAAACTGTATTCGAAATTGCCACTAAAATCATGAATAAAAATGAAAATCCCTTAGTATTTTTTGTTTATAAATAATTTATTGTAATTAATTATCTTTGTTTAAAAATATGCAATTCACGATTCATCATATGAACGACTGGCAAGATATTGCGGAAAAAGTCGGTTCAGCATTACAACACAACATCCTTCTTCTCAAAGGCAATCTCGGAGCAGGAAAAACCACTTTTACCCAATTTCTTCTTAAAAAACTGGGAAGCGAAGATGAAGTAAGCTCTCCCACATATTCTATTGTTAACGAATACAGTACACCACAGGGAAAAGTATTTCATTTTGATCTTTACCGGTTAAAAAATATTGATGAAGTTTACGATATCGGAATTGAAGAATACCTGGACAATGCCTTTTTATGCATAATCGAGTGGCCCGAAGTATACGAAGATGACCTTCACGGTCTTAAATACCACGAAATGAGCATTATCAACACAGGTGAACAGAGAGAAATCTCATTCGAGTAAATATTATGTATCTTTGTTTTCGAAATTGAATGTAAATAACGATCTGTAAGAATTTAATTATTTAAAGGATGAGTACTACAAATATTTTTACTCCTTTTACCGAAGAGGAACTGATGCCGAAAGAAGAGAAGCTGGAGGTCATCAAAAAAGGAAAACAATTCAGCATAGGAATTCCTAAAGAAACCTCCCTGAATGAAAGAAGAGCTTGTATCACCCCGGATGCTGTACAGGTTCTGGTAGAAAGTGGTCATGAAATCATTATAGAAGCCGGTGCCGGCCTCGGTTCTTTTTTTACAGATCTTCAGTATTCCGAGTCGGGCGCTAAGATTACCAACGATCCGAAAGAAGCTTTTTCCCAGGATCTTATCCTGAAGGTAAATCCTCCAACGGAAGAGGAAATTGAGTATATGCGTCCCAATACGTATCTTGTGTCTGCCCTTCAGATTAATCTCAGAGATAAAAATTATTTCCTGAAACTCGCAGAAAAGAAAGTAAATGCCATCGCTTTCGAATTTATTGTTGATGAATATAAGCAATTGGCTTTAGTAAGACTTGTAGGCGAAATCGCAGGAACAGTTTCTATTTTATATGCCTCAGAATTATTAGCTTTATCAAATGGGCTGATGCTGGGAGGAATTACAGGTGTAAGGCCTGCTGAAGTGGTTATTCTGGGTGCAGGAATTGTTGGGGAATTCGCCACCAAAGCAGCCATTGGTTTAGGAGCCAGCGTAAGGGTTTTTGATAATTCCCTTTCAAAGCTCAGAAGGCTTCATACTTTAGTAGACAGCCGGGTTCCTACTTCCATTATTGATCCCAAAGAATTAAAAAAAGCTTTACGAAGAGCAGATGTGGTAATCGGCGCTTTGCCAAGACTTAATATGACCCCGATTGTGACCGAAGATATGGTCATGAAAATGAAAAAAGGCAGCGTAATTATCGATATTACCATCGACAACGGAAAAGTTATTGAAACCTCAGAGCTTACCACCATGGAAGATCCTTACATCATTAAACACGGCGTGATTCACTGTGGACTTCCGAATCTAACCTCAAGAATGCCGAGAACAACAACGAAAGCCATATCAAATTTCTTCCTTTCCTACATTCTTCACTATGATGAAGAGGGCGGCTTTGAGAACATGTTGGTCCGCAAAAATGAAATGAAACAAAGCCTTTATATGTATAAGGGACGACATACAAAAAAGATCATCTGCGACCGTTTCGGGCTTACGTATCACGATATCAATCTTTTAATCTTCTAATGAAAAAACTCAAATTCTATATGATAGGTCTTATTCCGGGACTTATTATTGTATTTTTTATTTTAAACAAAAAAGGAGCAAGCTGCAGCGGATATCTTCCCAACAGCCGTGTCATCGCAGAAACACTGTCTAAAGATTTCACCTATTCCGATCAGTTTAAAGCTGAAATGGCTGCATTGAATGTCAATGAAAAATTTTTAAAAGACAGCATCATCACCAAAGGAACAATTGATTTCGATAAAAGTCATGCCCAGAAAAAGCCTTGTCCCGATTATCTTTTAATATATCCTAAAGAGAATCCGGTTTATGAACTTACATTTGAAAAATGTGAGGAAAAAGCAACAATGACGTCTCTAAAAAAGCTGAAGTAGAATATTTTTGATGTAAAAGAATGAAAATAAGAAACAGATTATCCATATTTCTTTGTTTTTTATCTGCAATCATACTCAGTTCCTGCGAGGCTGTACTACATTACGAAGGAAATATTTATGATTATAAAAACGAACCCGTAGAAAATGCTTATATCGCTCTGGTTATCAACAATAAAGACACCATAACAGAAGCAGGAGATAAATTTGATACCATTTCGCCTGCGAAAAGAAAAGAATTGCGAAAAAAAGGAGTAAAAGATAATTTCAGGTATACTATTAAAGGACTTTCTGAACCGGTAAGATTGTACACCGATAAAAATGGATACTTTACAACAACTCCTTTTTTAGTAAGCTGTCTTTTTAAGTGTCCTAAAGTAAAAATGCTTGTGCAAAAAGATAAGCTCTCAAAAGAATTTACGATAGAGTCCCTTGAAAAAATTCATGTGAAAAATGATTCTATAAAACGCGGCTCTTTCAGAGAAAATATATCGGAAAAATATCTAATTTTTTTATAAAACTTAATGGACGGCAATTACTACATGATTCATGATTATCTGATATTCATCGGGGTTTTTGCTATTTTCTTTTTTTTAACGGTAAGTATTTATCTGTTTGGCCAGAACCAGAAGTTTAAGATTAACAATGCGAAACTGAGCGAAGCCAATAAAATGATTCAGCAACGGCTGAATGAAGTTCAGCTGGAGCACATCGGGACAAAGCTAAATCCTCATTTATTCAAAAATATACTCAATTCCGTACAGTCACATGCTTATCAGACCTATATGTCGCTGGATAAACTGGCAAATGTTTTAGATTATATTTTATATGAAAGCAATAGCAAATTTGTAAGCCCTAAAGAAGAATTAAATTTTGCTTTAAGCTTAATTGAGATTAATAAAATAAAGGTAAATCCCCTTTTTGATTTTAGAATTAAATCTAGAATAGACACAGCGGATCATCTGTATGAGGAAAAGGTTTTTGCGCCGCTTATTTCAGTAGATTTAATTGAAAATGCTTTTAAACATACGGATTTTTTGGCTCAGGATTCATTTATTGCCATACAGACGGAATTGCAGGATGGAATTTTTTCGATGAAGGTAAGCAATAAAGCTTCGCTTAAAAATACGCTGGAAAAAGAAAAAAGCGGATTCGGAAGCCAGTCTCTGGATCAGCGCCTGAAAATGATTTACAACAATTTCTACAGTCTGCATAAACAATCAAAAAACGGGATCTTCACAGCAGAATTAACCATCAATTTAGGAGAATTTTATGATAAAATGCGTTATTCTTGATGATGAATTATTAGCCATCAGCTATCTTAAACTTCTTTGTGAGCAGATTGAAAACGTAGAAGTGGTAAAGGCATTTAATGATCCTAACCTCTTTTTAAATGAAATAGAAAATATTGATTGTAATGTCTGTATTTTAGATATCGAAATGCCTGGAATGAATGGTCTTCAGGTAGCAGAACACATTCCGGATTCAAAAAAAATTATTTTTACCACAGCCTACAAAGAGTATGCAGCAGAAGCCTTTGACCTGAATGTTGTGGATTATGTGCGAAAGCCTATCAAAAGAGAAAGACTCGCGCAGGCGTTCGAAAAAGCCGGGAAACTTGTACAAAATACAACAAAAAAAGATTTCATCGAATGGAATACCAATATCGGCAAAACCATCATCTTTACCAATCAGATTGCCTACATCAGGACCTCGGAAATCGACAGTCGCGACAAGGACATTACACTCAGAGACGGAACAACGATCGTACTGAAAAACCTTAACTATAAAAACCTTCTGGAGATGCTTCCTGCAAAGGATTTCGCACAGGTTAACAAGAAAGAAATTGTCGCACTGTCTTCCATTAAAGTTTTTTCCACCAACGAAATTATTACTACTATTCCCGAAAACGACAGTTTTTTAAAACTGCAGATTGGTGAAGCTTATAAGCACGCCCTTCTGGATAGATTCGGAAAATAAAATTCAAAGATTACAGATTTCATTACAGAAGTTACTCTCTTCATTACATCTGTATTATTTAAAACGCTTCCCCGATGTACTTTTGCAGCTGATTAAATTTATCATATGAAAAAAATTTTTTATGCTGCAGCAATCATTGTATCCGGATTCTGTTTTTCTCAGGAAAAAAATTACGGAATAAAAGCCGGATTTTTTGACGGAATCGTTACTGCAGGCTATGTAGACCATGGAGCATTTATTAATTTTACAGGCCCAAATATCAGCTTTAAAAATAAAGATATTAAAATATTGATTGGAATGCTTCCATCGCTCAGAATTAAAGAAGATAAGTCGGAAGGAGCAAAAAACAGCACCATCATTCCTACGCTGGGAGCAGGATTAACCTTCATTTACAAAAAATTTGCATTGCAGGTTCCCCTATATTATAATACAAAAACAGCAACACAGGACGGTGCGTGGAAAACAGGCCTCGGGCTGGGATATTCTTTCAGATAAGGTTTCATTACATTATTTGAAACATTGATTACATTTAAAAAAAAACATAACACATCATCACTATATTCTTAAGAAATTTGTGTTTTAAAATAAGGAGATTATGAATTTGGGAAAATATAGGAATATTATTTTTTACGTAAGCACAATTGCATTCTTTTCGATGCTGATATACTGGTTTTTTGTTGAAGGAAAAACACTGGAAATCGGAGAAAATATAGCCCAGTCCAAAAATACAGGCTCTACCATGTGGGAAAGTTTCACCGAATCTTTTCTCGAAAACCTCCATCATCCTTTAGCCCTGTTATTGGCACAGATCGTTACCATCATTCTTGTCGCAAGGCTTTTCGGATGGATCTGCATCAAGATCAAGCAACCGTCCGTAATCGGTGAAATGATTGCAGGAATCGTTTTAGGCCCCTCCCTTGTAGGAATGTATTTCCCCGAATTTTCCGCATTCCTTTTCCCTAAAGAATCCTTAGGAAATCTACAGTTTTTAAGCCAGATCGGGCTGATCCTTTTTATGTATATCGTAGGTATGGAACTGGATCTAAGCGTATTGAGAAAAAAGGCTCATGATGCCGTAGTGATCAGTCATGCCAGTATTATTATTCCTTTTGCGCTGGGAGTAGGACTGTCTTATTTTATTTACCGGGAATTTGCTCCTGATGGAATTCAGTTTACCTCATTTGCCCTATTTATTGCAATTGCCATGAGTATTACTGCATTTCCGGTACTAGCCAGGATCGTTCAGGAAAGAAATCTTCAGAAAACCAAGCTCGGAACTGTGGTGATTACCTGTGCAGCAGCAGATGATATTACAGCTTGGTGTATCCTGGCAGCAGTAATTGCGATTGTAAAAGCAGGATCTTTCGCCAGTTCGATTTATGTAATTTTAATGGCAATCGCCTACGTATTTATTATGATAAAAATCGTGAGGCCTTTTTTAAAAAGAATCGGAGATCTTCAGGCTGGGAAAAATACGATCAACAAACCGATGGTCGCTATCTTTTTTTTAACCTTAATTCTTTCAGCATATACTACTGAAGTTATTGGTATTCATGCATTGTTCGGAGCTTTTATGGCTGGTGCTATCATGCCTGAAAATACTAAATTCCGAACCATGTTTATCGAAAAAATAGAAGATGTTGCTCTCGTGCTTTTGCTTCCGTTATTCTTCGTTTTCACCGGACTCCGTACACAGATAGGACTTTTAAATGACGGGCACCTCTGGATTACAGCAGGATTTATTATCCTAACCGCTGTTGTAGGAAAATTTGCGGGCAGCACTTTAACGGCTAAATTTTTAGGTATCAACTGGAAAGAAAGTCTAACCATCGGAGCATTAATGAATACGAGAGGCCTTATGGAATTAATTGTCCTGAATATAGGATATGATCTTGGCGTTTTAAGTCCAGAAATTTTTGCCATGATGGTGATTATGGCCTTATTTACCACTTTTATGACGGGACCTGCACTGGATTTTATCAATTTTATTTTCAAATCTAAAAAAGGAAATGATGAAAATAAAGCAGATGATGATGCCCAGTATAGAGTTTTACTCTCTTTTGATAATCCTGAATCCGGGAGTACCCTCCTCAAGCTCGCGCATGATTTCACAAAAAAAATGAATGCCAACAAAAGCATTACCGCTATGAATATTGCCCCGGTAAACGAAATGCATGCTTACGATATTAATGAATATGAAAACGAACAATTCAAAAATGTCATTGATACCTCACAGGAACTCAGCCTGAAAATCACGACTCTTTTTAAAGCTTCTACAGACATTGAAAGTGATCTTACCCACATTTCAAACAAAGGAAATTATGATCTCCTGCTCATTATGTTGGGAAAATCAATGTATGAAGGAAGTTTATTGGGAAGGCTTTTAGGTTTTACTACCAAGATCATTAACCCCGAAAAGCTGCTTAATACCGTAAAAGGGAAAGGCAACATCTTCAACACATCTCCTTTTGACGATTTTACCCTTCAGATCTTAGATAAAACCAATATTCCCGTAGGTATTATGGTGGATAAAAATTTCAGCGCTGCAGATAAAGTATTCGTTCCGATATTTAATCTCAGTGATTTTTATCTCCTTGAATATGCCAAAAGGCTCATCAACAATAACAATTCCCAGATTATCATCCTTGATGTTGCCGGACAGATCCGGAGCAATATCGAAGTAAAAGAACTCATCAGGAGTATTGAACAGGTAGCCCCCAATCACATCACTTTATATAACGAGAAGAAAATTGAAAAAGAATTTCTCACTTCTCAGGACCTGATGCTGATCAGCAATAAAAGCTGGAAAAATCTGATTGACAGTAAAAGTCTCTGGCTTTCGGATATTCCTTCCACGTTGATCATCAGCAATCCTTAGTAAAAGTGAATGGTGAATATAAAAAGCAGTTAAGGCTCATTGTCAATCAGTTTGCTGTCATCATATAAATTGACAATTGACTACGAAGTAAAATTCACCATTCACTTTTTTAATTTCAATTAAAAAAATTGTTACCTTTGCCTTGTGATTACAAACATCGGAACATATTATTACGGAATTTTTAGCTCAGCTTTGGGATAAGGATTTCTTATATAGATAAACATAACCTCGTCCTTTGACGGGGTTTTTTATTTTAAAAAATTTAAAAGATGAAAATAAGTATTGTAGGAGTAGGTCTCATCGGCGGATCAATTGCCTTAAAACTAAAATCAAAAGGAATAGCAGACTTTATCTGTGGAATTGACAACAGCAGTAACCACCTGGATGAAGCATTGAAATTACATATTATTGATGCCCACGCTGATCTTGAAAACGGAATCAGAAATGCAGATCTCATCATTCTTGCGATTCCGGTGGATGCTGCAAGGAAACTTCTTCCAAAAATTCTCGATATTATTTCTGAAAACCAGATTGTCATGGATACCGGGTCTACCAAAGCCGGAATTGTACAAGCTGTAAAAAACCATCCCAAAAGATCAAGATTTGTTGCCTTTCACCCGATGTGGGGAACGGAAAACAGCGGTCCGAAATCTGCTGTTTCAGAAAGTTTTGCCGGAAAAGCGGGAGTCATCTGCAATAAGGAAGAATCTTCTGAAGATGCCCTGAAAACCGTAGAAAAAATTGTGGAAAGCCTTGATATGCATTTGATCTATATGGACGCGAAAGACCATGATGTTCACACGGCTTATATTTCACATATTTCCCATATCACTTCTTACGCACTTGCTAATACTGTTCTGGAAAAAGAACGTGAGGAAGAAACGATTTTCCAGCTGGCAAGTTCGGGATTTTCCAGTACGGTCCGACTCGCAAAATCACACCCCGAAATGTGGGTTCCGATCTTTCGGCAAAATAAAGAAAATGTTCTTGATGTCCTTAATGAGCATATCTCGCAGCTGCGAAAATTTAAATCGGCTTTAGAAAAAGAAAATTATGATTACCTGGGAGAACTGATTTCAAATGCCAACAAAATCAGGGGAATTTTAGATAAATAATTTTAATTAAAACAACTTTGACTGATCTTTTTCTACAAATCAGATTTAAAGCGATGTTGCAGTATAAAAGATATACCTGTGAAATTGATTGGAAACTTATAGGTTTCTATTTGTATTGTAACCCTGAAAATTACAATATTAATTGAAAATCCTCAGAAATATTTCATTCCGAGGATTTTATTCTTTATAAATTAAACTAATCCTAACATTCCGCTACATTTACAGCTATCGCCAAACCACCTTCGGAAGTTTCCTTAAAACGGTCGTTCATAGAAAGGGCGGTTTCCCACATGGTTTGAATAACTTGATCTAAACTTACCTTTGCTTTCGCCGGATCACTTTCCAGAGCAATATTGGCTGCGGTAATTGCCTTTATCGCGCCCATCGTATTTCTTTCAATACATGGAATCTGCACCAATCCTTTAATCGGGTCGCAGGTCATTCCCAAATGATGTTCCATAGCGATTTCTGCAGCCATCAGAACCTGTCCTACACTGCCGCCGAGAATTTCGGTAAGTCCTGCCGCTGCCATTGCCGAGGAAACCCCAACTTCTGCCTGACAGCCTCCCATTGCAGCAGAAATAGTCGCATTTTTCTTAAATAAAGTACCGATTTCTCCTGCCACCAGCAAAAACCGGATGATATCATCTTCACTCGTGAAAGGTGTAAAAGCCTGAGCATACATTAAAACCGCGGGAATTACACCGCTGGCCCCGTTCGTTGGTGCCGTAATGATTCTTCCGAAGCTTGCATTTTCCTCATTTACCGCCAATGCAAAACATGAAATCCATTTATTGATGTTGGTGAAATTTTCTTCCGCATCTACCACCTGCTGAAACCATTCATCTTTATTTTTATAGATTTTATCTCCCAGCAGCTTGCGATTAATTCCGGCAGCCCGACGCGAAACATTAAGTCCGCCTGGAAGAATACCTTCCTTATTCACACCTTTATAAATACATTCTTTGATCTGCTGCCAGATATACAATGCTTCTTTTTTCGTTTCTTCCTGAGATCTCCAGCTTTCTTCATTCATTAAAATAAGATCTGAAATTCTGGTAAGACCAAGTTTCTCACAATATTTTACAATATCCGAAGATTTATGGCAAGGATATAAGGTACGGATACAATGTTTTTCAATAGATTTTTTCTCCTGGCTCATAATAAAACCTCCTCCTACAGAATAAAAATCCTGCACTAATTCAGTTCCGTCCTCAAAAATTGCTTTAAAAATCATTCCATTCGGATGATAATCGAGCGACTGTTTCATATTTAATACCAGATGATGCCCGTAAATAAAAGGAATTTCTTTTTCACCACCGAGGTTGAGTTTTTGCGAACTTTTAATTTGTTCTATTTTTTCATCAATTTTTGTGGTATCAATGGTTTTAAAATCTTCACCACTTAATCCCAGCATCCCTGCAATATCAGTTCCGTGTCCGATCCCCGTTTTGGCAAGGGAACCGAAAAATTCAAGAAAAACTTCTTTCACTTCTGCAATTGATCTTTCTCTTTTTATAATTCTGATGAATGCAGAGGCCGCATTCCAGGGTCCCATTGTATGTGAACTGGACGGCCCAATTCCCACTTTTATAATTTCAAAAACCGATATTGATTCCATATAGAAATTCTCCTTTTTCTTTATCACAAAGATACATGATAAATCCAAATGCAAAAGCCGGAGATGAAAAATCAGCTCCGGCTTTCTAATTAAAACTATATGAACACTAGTAGATTCTTTTTATGTCAATAGTGAATGGTCAATTTGCTTTGCAGTCAATTTTAAATTTACCGGAATCATTCACTATTTAAGATGACAATTCACTGTTTAAAACTCCTAACACAGGCTTTCTTCGTGCTGGGAAATATCTAATCCGAGATCTTCAGATTCCTCCGAAACCCTCAGTGTAATAATGCTGTTTGTAATTTTATATAAAAGTAATGATCCGAAAAACGTAAATACTGAAACCAGAAGCAATGCCGCCATGTGATGTGCAAAAACTTCCAGACCGCCATGAAGAAGACTGGCATTTTCACCATGAGCAAAAATTGCGGTAAGAATCATTCCCATAATTCCACCGACACCATGACAGGCAAATACATCCAGTGTGTCGTCTATTTTTTTTAGTGCTTTCCAGTTCATCATCAGATTAGAAACAATTGCCGAAATAAATCCTATAAATAAACTTTCCGAAACCGAAACAAAACCACATCCGGGAGTAATTGCCACCAGACCGACCACTGCACCGATACATGCCCCTAAAGCAGAAACTTTTCTTTTGTTAATGCGGTCGAAGAAAATCCAGGTCATCATCGCAGAAGCAGAGGCAATTGTTGTAGTCCCGAATGCTGTTGCTGCAGTAGCATTGGCACTAAGTGCCGAACCGGCATTAAATCCGAACCATCCAAACCAAAGCATTCCCGTTCCCAGGATCACATAGGAAATATTGGAAGGCTCATGATGCGGCCTTTTTCTGTTTCCCACTACCAAAGCACCGGCCAATGCTGCAAATCCCGCACTCATATGAACAACTGTTCCTCCTGCAAAATCTTTTACACCAAAATATTTATTGAGAAGCCCGTCCGGATGCCAAACCATATGACAAAGCGGAGTATAGATAAAGATGCTAAAAAGCACCATAAATAAAAGATAAGAGATAAAACGTACCCTTTCCGCAAAAGATCCTGTAATCAAAGCAGGTGTAATTACGGCAAATTTCATCTGAAATAAGGCAAACAAGATAAACGGGATGGTAGATGCCATATATTTATGAGGAAGAACCCCTACTCTACTGAAGAAAGGATAGCTCAGCGGATTACCGATAATTCCGTAATGTTCCCCATTTAAAGTAAAGCCAATGGAATCTCCGAAAGATAAGGAAAAACCAATAACCACCCACAGAATAGAAATCACTCCCAATGCGATAAAGCTCTGGAGCATCGTAGAAATTACATTTTTTTTACCTACCATTCCTCCATAAAAGAACGAAAGTCCGGGAGTCATCAGCAAGACAAGTCCTGCAGCTGCAAGAATCCATGCGACATCGGCCCCTACAATATTTTCTTCACCAAGAAATTCTCCGGTATTCGGAAAGTCTGAAATAGGACTCCAGAATAGTCCCCCTACAGCAACAAGAGTAATGATACAGAATGAAACGATCCATTTTAAACCAACTGTCATAACAATTTATGTTTTACCCCTTCAAAAATAAACATAAATTTTTAAAAACAACTAAAAAAACCTCACAACCCCTAAAAAAAATAACATAAAATAATTTTAAATGCAAAATTTAATCAAACACCCCCTTTAATATCCCGGAAACTTCTTTTGATTTTGTTGCGGGAAACAAATGAGTTCCTCCTTTAATAATATAATCCGGTCTGCAGTTTTTAATCGGGAAGACGATGTCTTTATCTCCGAGAATTTGTATGACATCCGGGTTTTCTTCAAATTTCCAGTCGGATATTTTTTCAATAGACCATTTCAGATAATAAGGATCTCTCACCTGAAAATATTGTAAAATTCTTGGATTTTTAGGATCAAAAAACTTTCTGAACATAGAATAGATATTCGTTGTCTTTTCATTGAAAAACCTTACAGGTAAAAGCTTTGGGATTCTGGTAACCTGCCCGGTTTTAATTAGAACTGATTTTTCCTTATCTGACCTGATACTCCCCAAAATAACTACTTTTTTCGCAGGCTTCAGCTTATTTATTTCCTGAACCAGAATTCCGCCAAAGGAATATCCCAAGAGGTAAAATGGCTCCGAGTCATCAATTTTCTCTGCCATTCTCTGTACATAATGTAAGAATTCTTCATTCTGGTCCGGAATCAGCCAGTCGATAAAAACAACTTCATGGTGTTTTGGGAACTGTATTTTTTCAAGTACTTTAAAATCTGCGCCAAGACCGCTTACTACATATATTTTCATAGTACTAAAATATAAAAAAGCATCAAGACATGATTTTTATATTATGTAAAAATTAATCTTTATGATTAGAAATTCTTGTAACGCTATCAATATTTAAGGTTGTAATATCATCAGAGGCCACCCATTCTAATATATACCCGTTACCTGTACCGAAAGGACTTGGAAGGCTTGCCTGGTCTGCAATTGACGTAAAATTGTATACAAGAATACCACTCGTTTTACCTGATGGAATAACACCACTTACTTCAAGCCTGAAACTTGAAGAAGGATTTCGTAAAATGAATTTTATATCCTGACTTAATATATTTGAGCTTTTGGTGTAATTGACAATAACTCTCCATTGATGCACCTGTCCTAAAACTTCATTTTCTATAAATCTACCTCCGTTATAGATCTTAATGTCGCTAACGGTAGAGTTTTCCGGCCAGCTTGTTGTAGGAGAAGAAGCATATACTAAAGGCAACGAATACGTAACCTGTCGTGTGGTATTAGCCGGAGTATTGCTCCAACTTGGTTTTACGCCACCACTAGATCCACCAGCATTAATTTTCACCACTCCTTCATTAGGTTTCGTGAGCTGCGTACTGTATATTACCGTGTTCCATGTACTACCGTCAAAATATCTTATTGCTTTGTTGGTAGAATCATATAATATCATCCCTGCAACCGGAGTAATAACCGATACAGGATCTGCAAGTCTCGGAAGGACCACTGCAGAATTTGCAGAAGTAATATCTAAAACTCCTTTTGGATTTGTTGTATTAATACCAACCTGTGCATTATTAATAGTAAATTTAATTGTAAATAAGAATAAAAGAATAATTTTAATTTTCATGATCGTGTAATTTTAATATAATTATTTCAATGTTATCAATAGCAAATATGTAACAATACATTGGGAAATCAAAAAAAATAATCCAAAAAAAAACAGATATACTTGGATTAAATTAAAATCTATTCAGAACAAAATCAACAAAATCTTAAGTTATTAAAAATAATATAAATCACTTTTTAAAAAAACAAGAGTGGTATTCCGCAAATAACACTAAATACTAAAAAAGTGACTTCAAATGAAGTCACTCTATTTAAAATAATTTAATCTAAATTATTATTTCTTCTTTTTTACAGGAGTTCTGTTTTCATTATCTAATTTCTCAGTAGAAATCTTAAACTGAATATCCATTTCGTTTTTAATGAAATAATCTTTAAGGGAAGATTGGTAGAATACTTTAAAATCTCTTCTGTTTAATGAAAATTTTGCAGATTCTATCACCACAGTGAACTGTGTAATGTAAACATTTGCAGGGAAAGTGATGGTTTTTCTAACGCCTTTTATCGTAACATCTCCGTAAACCGTAGAGTTGAATTCGCTGTTTGCCAATGGAATAATCTTCGTTAAGTGGAATTTCGCTAACGGAAATTTTTTAACATCAAAGAAATTTGAACTTTTAAGATCATTCGTTAGTTTTACCATATCTTCATCCTGGCTTGAAACATCACCTGCCATAATCGATTTCATATCAACCACGAATTCTCCATCGATAAGAACGGTTTTGTCAAAAGTAAACTTTCCGCTTTTCAGCTTAACAGTCCCCGAATGTGTTGTAGGAACCGTTTTCACCACTTTATATCCCCACCATCTGATCTCAGACGATGTTACTTTTACCACTTTATCTCCTTTCTTCTGACCGAAAACAAATGACATGCATACACACATCATAGCAAACAATAGTAATCTTTTCATTCTTTTTTATTTACAATTCAACAAAAATAAAAAAAAGTGTAGAACTTCTACACTTTTAACAATCTTTTTTTGATTAAATTATTTTGCTGTCACTTTTACCTGCAAATCCATATCATCTTTCACAAGCACATCCTGCATGGTAGATTTGTAAGCAACATCAAATTTTTGTCTGTCAATTGAGAATTTGTTTGACATTAAGCTTACTACTCCGTTAGCATAAGTAATTTTTGCAGGGAAAGAAATTGCGTTGGTTTTTCCTTTTACCGTTAAATTACCTGTTACTAAGGAATTGTATACTTTATCATTGTTTTTCTTCACACCCGTGATTTTGAAAGTCGCAGTAGGATATTTTTCAACTTCAAAGAAATCACCGTTTTTAAGGTGTCCGTTTAGTTTTTGCTGATATTCACCGGAAAGATCAGTGGCATTGATAGAAGTCATATCTAACACAAAACTACCACCAACCAATTGGTTTCCTTTCATAATCATATCACCTGATTTCACCTTTACCGTTCCGTTGTGAGAGCTTGCTTCAGATTTTGCGATCTTATACCCCCACCACTGAACATCAGAGCTTACTACTTTTTTTGCCTGTCCGAAAGCTAGGCCACTTGCTAATACTGCTAATAAAAATATTTTTTTCATTTTGATAAAAATTATTTGCTTGTTTATTATTTACTGGTGCAAATGTAGTCAACAGAAATGATAGATTTCATTGATGTATATCAATTAATGCAATAATTTTTATAAATAAAAAAACTCCGGAAATCCGGAGCTTAAAGTTAGTCTTGATAATAAGCGGTGTATAGCGCTGCGCCATTCAAAGCTGTATTTTCGTTTTTATTAAGATAAATTGGAATATTTCTCAGCATTTCTTCCATTTTATCACTGATCTTGAATTTTTCGTAGAACTTATCTTTATCAATATAAGACCTGATTTCCTGAGGAATATCCCCTGAAATCAGTAATCCTCCTGTTGCTTTCAGTTTTAAGGTAAGGTTATTTGCCTCTCTTGCGAGAAACTCTATAAAGGTATCTAAAGCGATTTTACAGATCAGTACATCATCTTCAACAGCCGCTTTATATAACTCCTGAACGAAATTTCCTTCAGAAAGTCTTTCAGCAAGCCATTCCGGCTCAGGATGTCTTTTTACATCTCTTAAAAAACGGTAAATATTGAATAATCCTGTTTTAGACAAGACATTTTCCCAGCTAACAATTCCATAAATATTGTTCAGAAACTGGTAGAATTCTACCTCAACATTTGTTCTTGGAGAGAATTCTGAGTGACCTCCTTCCGTTGCAAATGGTCTTATATACTTTCCGTCAAAGAAATACCCTGCTTCCCCAAGTCCGTTTCCGGGAGCAAGAATGGCAACATTTCCTTTTTCGAGATTTCCGCTGGTATAGATGGGATCAAGATCAGAATCTTCCAGAAGTCCCATCCCGTAGGCAGAAGCTTCCTGGTCATTAAGCATATCTGCTCTCTCGAAATTAAAATCTCTTTTAAGCTCTTCAATATCTAGATTCCATCCCAATCGTATCGGATTACTTTTGCCGTTAAGCACAGGTCCGGGAACTGCCAGACTGAGTCTTTTAACGTTCTCAAGTTGATTATCCTGAATGAATTTCCTTAAAATATCTCCAAATGAAGCATATTCTTTGGTAGGATATATATTCTGGATTTTAAGTTCAAGGCCTTCGTTTGCGGAAATAAAATAGCCTAAAGTTGTAATATCTTCACGAAGGTTTGCGCCAATGATAGAAATGTTATCATTGCCAGCATTTTTTACTCCTGGTAAGTAAAGCGGAAATTTCGGATTCAAAATCATAACCTCAAATTTTATCAAATATAATAATACTTTTCGTAAATTTTCGTTAGAAATAAAAAACCTTCTCAAAAACTCGAAAAGGTTTGGCTAATAATTGCTTATATTTAAATCTAACTACTTTCCTAAAGGAATATTGTAGGAAAATCCTACCCCAATGTTACCCACATTGTAGTCCTGACCCGGCAAATCTCCTTTGCTTCCTACAAATACCTTTTGGTACTGCACAAAGAAGTTCCAGTCCTGATTGTGATAACCAATCTCAGGTTTTAGGTAAAAACCACCACTTGGCTTGTCCAGGGTTGTATTGGATGCTACCTTATCATCTCCAACAAGGAAGCCATATCCTAAATCTGTTCCAAAATAAAAACCTGTTTGTTTTGGATAAATTCTCAATAAGGCAGCCACAGGAACAACACCTACATCATTATTACTGTATCCGTTATTATCTTTCCCAAAATAATGAGTATATCCAGTAGCAATACCCAATCCGAATCCTGGCGTTACCAGATTCTGATAGGCTACATCAACACCTACAGCCATTGAAGTGTTATCAGATGGAACTGCTAAACCTACATTTGCTCCTACTTTAATCATATTATTCATCTGCGCACTTTGTGCACTTAATGCTCCAGCAGTAAAAATTCCGGCAAATAAAATTGCGTGTTTTAACATTTTCATAACTCTGATTTTTAATTTTACTACTGTGAAAACTATAAAAATCGTGCCAACCACGGTGTTTTCAACAATTCACAAGGAACGCAGATCACAAAATAATGATATTCAATATATTAAATTTAATTAAAATTAAATGCCTGTTTAATTGTTATGAGCAAGAATTTCTATAGCTGTAATATTAACAATTGTTAACCGTTATTTTATTTAACATTACCATCTTAATACCATCCAAAATATAAAATACAGCTATGGCACTCGAGTCAGTTATCCGAAATAAACACCTTCTTTGGCGAGCAGGCTTTGGCGCCGGGATTAACCAGTTTGAAGATCTTAACAATAAAAACTCTAAAACTTTTCTTGATGAGCTGCTGAAGGAAGAAGCTTTTACTTATATCAATTATGATACTCCGGATACGGACACGCTGGATTATATGAATGACAAATCTCCTGCGGAAAAGAGAAAAGAAATACAAAAGATCAACCGCCGGCAGAATGAAGAGCTTAATCTTAACTTTCTGTATAAAATGGTAACCGGTAACGAACAGCTCAGGGAAAAAATGGCATTCTTCTGGCACGGACATTTCGCTTCAAGAGTACAAAATCCGAAATTCAACCGTCAAATTCTTAATGTTATCCGGAAAAATGCTCTCGGAAGTTTCAGGGAACTGCTGTTTGAAGTAAGCAAATCACCGGCGATGCTGAGTTTTCTTAATAATCAGCAAAATAAAAAAGATCATCCCAACGAAAACTTTGCGCGGGAAGTGATGGAACTTTTCACGATGGGAAGAGGAAATTATTCTGAAAAAGACATCCGGGAAGGTGCAAGAGCTTTTACAGGCTGGGGTTATGATAAAGAAGGAAACTTTCAGGAACGAAAAAAACTTCATGATGAAGGCTCCAAAATATTTTTAGGCCAAACCGGAAACTTTACAGGAAATGATGTGTTAAATATCATTCTTGAACAAAAAGCAACTTCCAGATTTATCACCGCAAAGATTTACCGTTTCTTCGTCAATGAAACTGAAGATAAAGCAATTGTTGACCAGCTTGCAGATCATTTTTACAAATCCGGTTATGATATCCGGAAACTGATGATTGAAATATTCTCAAGTACCTGGTTTTATGAACAAAAAAATATTGGTAACAGAATAAAATCACCGATAGAGCTTATAGCCGGAATTATGCGTACACTGCCGATGAATATTCAGAATCCTGAAAACCTGATTGTATACCAGAAACTATTGGGACAAATGTTGCTTTACCCTCCGAATGTTGCCGGCTGGCCAAACGGAAAATCCTGGATCGACAGCTCTACCCTAATGCTGAGACTTCAGATTCCGCAGATCTGGTCCGGATTACGGCCCTTAGAATATACTCCACGGCCGGATGATGATATTGACATGGGAATGAAATCTCCGGAAAATATTTTAAACAAATCTTTTAAAAATCCTAATATTACCATCGACTGGGATCGTGTGGAAAAAGTTTTCAGCGGCAAAAACCCTACAGAATACCTGATTCAAAACACAAAATCTTTAGACATGAATTCCGTGAAAAACTTTTCTGACAACAGCATTAAGATGAATGTTATTAATCTGATGTGCACTCCTGAATATCAATTGATGTAATGACATCTGCAGCCCGCATTTTTTCAATTTAAAACCTAATGTTATGTTAATCAAAAGAAGAGAATTCCTGAAAATAAGTTCCCTGGCAACCGCTTCATTATTAATGCCGAATTTCCTGAAAGCCATGACGTTCGATGAAGCACTGGAACCCAACCAGAAAATCCTGATCGTTCTGCAGTTTACAGGAGGTAATGATGGGCTCAATACGATTATTCCGGTGCGGAATGATATTTATTTTAAAGAAAGAAGCAATATTGCCATTAATAATTCTTTGACTCTGAATGATGAAACGGGGATTAACCCTGCCCTTTCGTATTTCAAAGAACTGCATGACAACGGTGAACTTTCCGTGATGAACAATGTTGGATACCCCAATCCTGATAAATCCCATTTCAGGAGTATGGATATCTGGCATTCGGCCAGTAAAAGTGATGAATACCTGGAAACCGGCTGGCTCGGAAGATTTCTCGACGAAGAATGCTACCGTTGCGAACATCCTACCCAGGCTTTGGAGGTTGACGATATGCTGAGCCTTGCTTTAAAAGGTGAAAAAAATAAAGCTTTTGCATTTAAAGATCCCAAAAGACTGTACCAAACCAGCCAGGAAAAATATTTCAAATCGCTTTATGACCATCATCACGACGATGAAACGGTTTCCTACCTTTATCAGACCCTGGGTTCAACCATCAACAATGCCGGATATATTTTTGAAAAAAGTAAGGCTAAGAAAACCAATGAAACGTATCCCAATTCTCAGTTGGGAAAAGATTTTAAAACCGTTGCTTCTTTAATTAAATCCGATATCAACACACGGGTTTATTACCTTTCCATCGGAAGTTTTGATACCCATGTGAATCAAAATGAAAGACAGCAGAAACTTTTCAATGATATTAATGAAGCCGTTAAATCTTTCGTAGCAGATATGAAAAGCAACGGCCTTTTTGATAATATTTTACTGATGACATTTTCGGAATTCGGCAGACGGGTTTCCCAAAATGCCAGTAAAGGAACTGATCATGGAACCGCTAACCAGATGTTTTTTATCAGTGGCGGACTAAAGAAAAAAGGTGTACTAAATCCGCTACCAGATCTTACGAAGCTCAATGAAGGTGATCTTATTTATTCCGAAGATTTCAGGAAAGTCTATGCTACGGTACTCAAAAACTGGCTCAAAGCAGATTCTTCTAAAGTCTTAGGCTGGAAAAACGGAGTTTATGATTTTATATAAAAAAAAGAGGCTGTTTTTATTAACGCCTCTTTTTTCACAATATTAAACTAACTACTCCCAGTTTTGTACGGGAACCTGTTTTTTATCTTCTGCCGGCTGTTCATCGAACTTTTCGGCTATTTTTTTAATAATAAATTCTATCACCAAAGGTGCTACCACTGCTACCACAGCTTTTAATATTCTTGATTTCATATTATTATTTTAGTATTTTGGGTAATACAATTTCCACGCCATAGATGTTTTATTTCAGTCTTCATCTTGTGCATTCAGGTTCTTATAATTTCTAAATCCCGACCTGAATTTTTCCTGCATCCTTATTCTCAGTTTTTTCGGCTGGTGAACAATCAGGCAGTCTCCGAAACCTAATAACAATCGTTCCAGTTCATAATTGATCTGTACACAAATTTTAAACACTGTTCCTTCTTCTGTTTCGCTTATAATTTCCTGACTTTTATGAAATGGTTTGGTTTTTACATAAGGTGCGTTGGATGCATCTACAAAGAAAATCACTTGTCGTGGTTTCATTGTCCCGGAAACGGTTACGCCTATAATATCCTTGAAATATTCATCACCATCAAGATTTTTGTCTATATATTCTGCTTTTTCTTCCTGTTCAATGTGTTCCATGCGGTCCAGAGCAAGGTTATACATTTTGCCTTTGTAAACACAGATCAGGAACCAGCGGTTATTATATTCTTTTAACAGTTGCGGATGAACCGTAAAAATATTCGCCTCACGTGCCGTAAAACTTTTATACCGAATACGAAGTACTTTTTTACTTACAATGCTTTCATAAAGCACATCAATATGTTCCAGGCCCTTCAGCTGTTCATTTTTATCGAGATGAATAATCGATTTATGGATGGTTGCATGGATGGAATCTTCCAGTTTCTGGATGACCCCGTTCATTTCTTTGAACATGGAAAAATCTTTGAACTGCTTCAGAATCTGTACTGCATTATTCATTGCTTTCAGGTCACTTTCATTGACGGAAATATTGTGAATGCTGTAATCGGGATCGCTGTATCTGTAATATTTCCTTTCGTACACTTCAATCGGAGCTTCATACCCGAATTTTTCACTGCGCATATTCTGCAGGTCGAGCTGCACCGTGCGTTTGCTTACGAAAGATTCTTTGCCTTCGTACTCAAATAGTGCTTCTGAACATTCATCAATCAGATCTTCAAGCGTATATTTCCGGTACTTGTTTTTCAGACATTTATCCAGAGTTTTGTAGCGGATCAGGGCATTTTTGTTGGATGACATGGTTTTATATTTTATTTGGGCGTGTCCCTCTGCCTTGGCAGAATTCCTATCCATTCGGGCCGGGCTGCTTCGGGCTTCACTTCGTTTCGGTTTCGGCTCGGGGCGAAGCCCCGAGCCGAAACCCCTCCTTCCAGTCGGGCCCTTCGTATCCCTCACGCGGAAGAAGGAATACTTACACTTACTTTCAACAGTAAAAAGAGATTCTCCAATTTCTTTTTCAATCAGAATGACAATTTCAGACTCAAGGAAATTCCCGGGATTGCTTGGTCACAGTGTTCCTTGCAGTGAACTAAAAATTATTTTCTCACCAAAGCCTTTCCCTCAAAAGAAACTCCTTCCCAGCCGGATTCCATAAAATTTCTGATATTCTGATGATCAGCTCCGTCAGGATTTTTCAGGACATCTTCTCTGTAGAATTCTCCGAAAAGATTCAGCGTTTCTTCTTTTGAAAGATCATTCAATTGAGCAAAGCTGAAGATCTTGCAAGATCCGTTATTTTGTCCGGCTTCATTCACTGTACTTCCGTTGATAAATTTCGTAGGCGTGAAATCATAATGTTCATCAATAAAGGCAATAACTTCTTTAAACTGGATTTTCTCCGGCGATCTTTCTAATTGTTCAAATAACATTTCATTTAATTTTCTCAAAAATAATCAAAATAATTTCATCTGCGCAAAAACATTGCACACTTCAGTTCTTACTTTGCATCAACAAAAAGATAAAAACATGGAATTTAACGGAACCCATTTAATTGAATTAGGATACCGACCTGCAAAATGGTTTAAAGAAGCAATCGAATTCATTAATGAAAATAGTTTAGACGAAAATCAAATCAAAATATATCTGGAACAGTTTAAACAGCCTGAACCTATTCCGCTTCACGCAACGGCAAAAGATTTTGTGATTAATATCAGAGCGGAACACGAAAGCGAAAACGATAATGTTGAAAAAGTAATCAGTACCATGAAGGTTTTAATGAAAACGCCGACTCTCGTTCACGGAGCAATCATGCCGGATGCCTGTCCTACAGGACCTGAAGGACATATTCCTGTCGGAGGTGTGGTAGTTGCAAAAAACGCAATTCATCCTGGATTTCATAGCGCGGATATTTGCTGTTCGGTGATGCTGACTGATTTTGGAAAAGCAGATCCTAAAGAAGTGCTGGATGTTGCGCATTCGGTTACTCATTTCGGGTACGGAGGAAGACCGAGAGGTGAGCAAATGCCAATGTCTCAGGAGCTAATGGAGGCTTTCAGGGAAAATCATTTTTTGAATGATGAAAAACTCATCAGCATTGCCCGTTCGCACATGGGAACGCAGGGAGACGGAAACCATTTTCTTTTCGTAGGGGTTTCAAAAAATACCGGAAATACAATGTTGGTGACCCACCACGGATCGAGAGCTCCGGGTGCAGCGTTATATGACAAAGGAATGAAAGTAGCCAACAAATTCAGGATGGAAATCTCTCCGGAAACATTAAGAGAAAATGCCTGGATTCCTTATGAAACTGAAGAAGGAAAACAATATTGGGAAGCTTTACAGCTGATCAGGCAGTGGACCAAAGAAAACCATATTTCTATCCATAATGCAGTGTTAAACAAAATGAAAACTGAAAAACAAAACCGTTACTGGAATGAGCATAATTTTGTTTTCAAAGACGGAGATTTATTCTACCATGCCAAAGGAGCAACACCGCTGGATGATAAATTCCTGCCGGATATTACCGGACCGAGACTTATCCCTCTGAATATGGCGGAGCCCGTTCTTATTGTACAGGGAACAACGAACGAAAGAAATCTCGGTTTTGCACCGCACGGAGCAGGAAGAAACTTCAGCAGAACCCAGCATAAAAAATCGCTGGCCCATAAAACGATTGAAGAAGTTTTTGCAGAAGAAACCCAGGGGCTGGATGTCCGTTTCTTTACGAATGATATTGATATTTCAGAACTTCCGACTGCTTATAAAAGTGCAAAAAATGTACGGGCACAGATCGAAGAGTACGGATTGTGTGAAGTTTTGGATGAAGTGATGCCTTACGGTTGTATCATGGCAGGTGATGTTCAGAAGAATGCGCCGTGGAAGAAAAAGAAGAAGTTTAGGAAAGCATAGGCCTGTTTAATTTGTATTGAAATAAAGTCAGTTCAAAAACAATAGAACAAAAAATTCCAGTTTAGAACTTTAACTATAAAACAATGAAAACAAAAATATTAGAAAAATTAAAGGAAATAGAGGAAAAGCGCGGCATAGAAATACTCCTTGCCGTAGAATCAGGAAGCAGAGCATGGGGTTTTGCTTCACCCGACAGCGATTATGACATACGTTTTATCTACAGGCACGAAAAAGACTGGTATCTTTCACCGTGGGATAAAGATGAAACCATAGAATTCATGACAGAAGACGATCTGGATGGTTCCGGATGGGATTTGAGGAAAACATTTCATTTACTTTTGAAGTCTAACGCCGCTTTATTAAGCTGGTTTTATTCCCCAATTGTTTATGTAAAAAATGAAAGATTTTATAACTTGTTCAAGCCATTGGCAAATGAATGCTTTTCTCCAATAGCTGTTTCATATCATTACCTAAGCATGAGCAAAAAATACCTGGAAGACTGCCGAAACGATGAAGTTAAACTGAAATCTTATTTCTATTGTCTCCGAACAGCCTTAACGGGAAAATGGATTTTAGAAAAAAATACTGTTCCGCCTGTTCTGTTCAGTGAACTGCTAACTTTGGTGGATGATTTTGCAAGAACAAAAATAGAAAATCTTATTAATGTTAAAGCAACTAAAGGAGAGTCCTATTATCATCCAAACGACTGGGAACTTTTCGGGTTTTTAGAAAAAACAATTTTAGAAAATGAAGAAAGAGCAAAAAGTCTGAAGGGCGGTAATGCAGATAAAAATGAGATGGAAATAGTTTTCAGGAAAATAGTGAATTTTTAATATTAATTTATGACAATTTCAACCCTACAAAATAAAGACCTTATCCTTTTTGAAGCTATCTCCGGAAGCCGGGCTTTCGGGTTGGCTACAGAAAATTCAGATACCGATATCCGAGGGGTATATCATGTTCCGAAAGAAGATTTTTTCGGGTTACATTATACTCCGCAGATTTCCAATGAAACCAATGACATCACGTATTATGAAATCGGGAGATTCGTAGAACTTTTGCAGAAAAACAATCCGAATATTCTGGAAATACTGTCAAGTCCTGAAGATTGCATCCAGCATAAAAACACCTTGATGGATTTGTTAAAGCCGGAAGATTTTCTCTCCAAACTTTGCAAAGATACGTTTGCAGGCTATGCAATTTCACAAATTAAAAAAGCAAAAGGGCTTAATAAAAAAATTCTTAACCCTGTTGAAAAAGAAAGAAAATCAATCCTTGATTTTAGTTATGTTTTAGAAGGTCAGGGTTCTGTTCCGCTGAAAAAATGGCTTTCAGAAAACAGAAAAAATCAAGAAAAATGCGGACTGGTGAATATTGATAATACCAAAGGAGTCTTTGCGGTTTTCTATGATGAATCGGGAATTTTAAAGTATAAAGGAATTATCCAGAATGAAGAAGCTAATCAGGTTTCCGTTTCGTCAGTTCCGAAAAAGGAAAAACCTATTGCTTATTTATTTTGTAATCTTGATGCCTATTCCAGCTATTGCAAAGATTACCGTGAATACTGGAAATGGGTTTCTGAACGCAATGAAGACAGGTACAACGTCAACCGTGAACACGGACAGAATTATGACAGTAAAAATATGATGCACACAATTCGTCTTCTGCAGTCGTGCGAACAGATTTTCAAAACCGGTTCTTTGAATATCTGCGTAGAAAACCGTGATGAGTTATTAGATATTAAAAAAGGAAACCAATCCTATGAGGCTGTTATGAAAAAAGCAGAAAACCTTATAAGATCCATAGAATTTCACTATTCTCATTCAAAACTACCGGAAGTTCCTGATATTGAAAAGACAACAAAAATACTGACAGCAATCCGGGAAGCTCTTTATATAAAACTATAATATTACTTCCCTGACTATAAAATTAAAATCCCCGAAAAGTTAAACTTTCCGGGGATTTATTGTATTGAATTAATATCAGCCGATATTATTCTCTGTTTTTAAGCATAATCCAGCCAGACTGGCTCATCGTGGATTTTGTTTTCGGATACTGGAAATTAAATTTATACCAGTACGTTGCAGTCGGTAATTTTTTACCCCCAACGGTACCATTCCAGATTGGATTTTCTTTTGAGAACCTGAACATTTCAGAACCGTAACGATCATAAATAGATCCTGTAAAGTTGTTGAAACCTCCAAGTGCTGTAAGATCAAGGGTGTCATTAATACCATCATCATTCGGAGTGATAATATTTTTCACCTGGAAAGTAAAGAATTCTAATGCTCCCACGCAATGTGTTCCTACAGATCTAACCTGAATGTTATACGTCGTATTATCCTGAATACCCGTAAATACATTAGAATCCTGCCAAGAAATACCTCCGTCAATAGAATATTCTGCAGTTTGAGGGATATTATTGATCGTTGGAAATTCTGCCGTAATGGTTAAGGTATTGTTACTGTAATCAACATTCGAAACAAATGGAGATGCTGCACCCATTACATTAACCGTGAAAGTTTTTTCACAATATCCGTTATCGATTTTCACCGTATAAACGCCCCAGCTATCTACGTTAATAGTCTGAGTAATTGCACCGGTGCTCCATAGGTAGCTATAGTTAGGCCCGGCTCCTGCATCAAGAGTAATTCTGTCTCCCTGGCACATTTCAACATCCCGTAGTGGAGAGGTAAGTTCCGGCACAACTTCTACCGTTACTTTAGCTGGCAATGAAGACTGACATCCTTTTGCTCCTAAAGCATATACTGAAAAAGTTGTTGTATTATAAACAGTTGCCGTTTGTACATTACCGGTTCCCTGGAAATTAGCCCATTCATAAGTAGATCCTCCTGTTGCAGTAAGTTCTACTGTTGATCCCGGACAAACTTTAAGTTTTGATGCTACTAAACTTACGGTTGGTCTTGTTTCTTTCAATAATGTTAATTCAACCATTGTACTACAGAAACCTCCATTGGAAACAACCACATAAAGAATCTGCCCGTCATTGCCGGTATAATGTAAAACATCCTGAATATAATCATTATTCTGAGCTACAGCGTCTGCCTGATCTTCATAAAAATGGAATACTGCTCCCGGCGTCGTACTAATAGACGGCATAGCATCCGTCAGGTCAAACCAGGTAACATCCGGGGTTGAACAGAGCAATAGTGATGCGTCAACAGCTGAAGGAGTTGTTCCCCCGTTAATTTTTATATTTGCTTTACCAGGGCATGGATTTCCTGGGAATGTTACCTGAATCTCATAATTTCCCGGCTGTGTAGCAGTAATCGTAGGAGTGGTTGCTCCCTGAATGGCAACACCGTTGAAGAACCATTGGTAATTCATATTCGGGTCACTTACAGAAGCTGTAATTACCTGAGGAACATTGTCACACACATTAATTTCTTCCGGTAAAGTTCCTCCATTGGGGTCTAATAATTCAACGCCAATATTAAATGAACCTCCTTCCAGGAATACCGCAGAATCATAACTGCTGTCAATAGCATCCGCCAAAACCATTTTAAAGTGATAAGACTGTCCAGGCACTACTGTTGCAGTTGCCTGTAATGGCACTGTTCTTCCATTAAAGTTGGTTTCAATATTTGAGGTATTATATCCTCCGAAGAAAGCAACGTTCGGCGCCCCGCATCCCATATCAAACCCAGTAAAACTGTTTTGAGGGTGAATATTGGTAACACTTACAGGCCCGGTACCCGGAGCAGGTAATACTGCCATATTTACATAAGGCCCTCCTGCTGTTGGTCTTAATAATAATGCGAATGCATCAGAGAAACTACAAGGAAACGATCCTGTATATTCTTCGGAAGCAAATAAATAATTGAACTTCACCTGAGAAGAGGTGGGAACGAAATCAAATTCTAAAATAACGGCATCGTTAAGTGTTCCTGATGGGTTTGTAGCAGCTACAAGATCCGGATCACTCCCGGTGGGTAAATCATCTCCTAAAGTAGTGCTTATATAGCTATTTCCTGCTTTATTTGCGTAGCCGGTAGTGAGCACGATACCATCTTTAAAAGGAAAATTGGTTGTTCCTTTATGAAAGTAACCCCAGGATCTCTGAACATTACTTGCCGGTAAATTCGGGCTTACCTGAACGTTGGATACGGTTGGTGTCACACAAGAATTTGTTCCGGAAGAAATCAGTATATCTTTTACCAATTGTAAAGGAGTGTAATCGGTAGGTGCATATCCTGCAGCATTCACATCAATAAAAGCACCTGCTTTCATTGTCAGACTGGATGCCTTTTCTTTCTGAGGTTTTCTGGGAGTAATGTTCTGTGAATAAAAGAGACTCGACGACGAGACCGCGAATAAGGAAAACAATAGTAGGTATCTCTTCATAAATAAATTGTTTCAACAAATTTAATTTTTTTTTATAAATAAATATACTTATTTAACCTTTTTTATATCAAAAAAACAAATAAACCTCCCAAATTGGAAGGTTTATTATATTTATAACTATTAATTTCTGTTTTTTAACAAAATCCATCCACTGCGCTGCTCAAGTTTCTTGCTCGCAGGGTTTTCCCATTGTACCCGGTACCAGTATGTAGCAGTTGGAAGTACCAGACTTCCTCTCAGCAATCCGTTCCAGCTTGTAACATTTTTACCTGCCTTAAATACTTCCTGTCCATACCTGTCGAATATAGAAGCTGCAAAATTATTATACTTGCTGATTCCGGAAAAATCTACGGTATCATTTTTACCATCGGAATTAGGAGTAATAGCATTAATGACTACAAAAGTAAAGAAGGATAATGTAGTGCCGCATTTTGCATCTTTTACACGCACCATGAGGCTGTAATTATTATTATCCAGCATATTGTAAAAAATGTTGGAAGCCTGCCATGTCACTCCTGCGTTTGAAGAATACTCAAGCTCTCCTCCTGTAGGATTCGTTGCTGATATTGTTAACACATGGTTTTCGTAGGTAACGTTTGTAAACTGCGGAAGCGTCGGGTTAATTAATTGAGCACTGAATACTTTGGAGCACGTACCATTGCTGATCGTTACGGAATACGTTCCGGGAGTATTTACAGAAATAGTTTGAGTAGTGGCCCCCGTATTCCATAGGTAAGTATAATTTGGACCTGAACCCGCATCCAGAGTTCCTGAATCACCGGCACATGCGTACACATCTTTTAACGTCGACTCAATAGCAGGTACAACTTCAATGGTAATTGAGGTAGGAGTTGCCACTCTGCATCCGTTTCCACCTAAAGCAAAAACAGAATACGTTGTGGTAGCTGTAGGAGATACAACCTGAGTACTTCCATTCCCCGGTAAACCTACCCATTCATAGGTAACGCCGCCCGTAGCCGTTAATGTAACTGATTCTCCCACGCAAATCTTAGATTTTGACGCGGCCAGTATTGCTACAGGTGGTCCTACTACAATCGTAATAGTGGCAGGATTGGCAGACACACATCCATTGGCACCTACCGCATAAACCTGATATACCGTAGTGTTTGCAGGAGAAACCGTTTGTGTGTTTCCGTTGCCTGTAAGATTAACCCAGTTATACGTAGCCCCTCCGGATGCAGTCAAGGTGACAGATTCACCCGGACAGATTTGTTGTACTGGTGCTGTTACCGTTGCTACCGGAAGCGTAGTATTCTGCGTTACCGTAACATTGGAAGTGTAAGTACAGTTTAAATTTCCTGGCTGATTTATATTGGTAACCGTTAATGTATAGGTTCCTCCTGCATTAACAACAGGAGTTAATGTATTGGCCCCGGAAACAATATTTCCTCCGCCTGCTGCAGTCCAGGCAATTGCAGAGCCTGCCGGAATTACAGAAGCAGAAGCATTAAGTGTAACTTGTGGGGTATTACAGGTAATCTGCTGAGGCTGAGCAATAGTTAATGTTGTTTGAGGAGTTGCCAGCAACTGTAAATTTACAACGTATCTGCATCCTCCACTTATAACCAGCACATAAATTGTCTGATTTCCCGCACTGTTAAATAATGTAGGATTGGGTATAGTATTCGTATTTCCTGCATTTGCATCGGAAATATTCAGATAATATGAGAATGTAACACCCGGAGCAGTAGTTATCTGCGTTTGTGCCTCCGTTAAATCATAATTGATCCCACCGGCCTGATAACACTTTAATAAAGTGGCATTCTGAACTGTAATCGGCTGAGATACCTGTATTGTAATCGTTGCAGGCGTCTGAGATACACATCCATTTGCCCCGACTGCCGTGACCGTATAAGTTGTGTTTGCAGTTGGCGAAACAGTTTGTGTGTTTCCGTTACCCGGAAGGCCTACCCAGTTATACGTTACTCCGCCGGATGCAGTTAATGTTATAGAGTCTCCGGAACATATTAATATTTTAGAGGCCGTTAAACCTGTTGTTGGCGGTGCGCTGTCGCCGGTTACTGTTACGTTTGCCGTTGCCGTACACGTTAAGTTTCCTGGCTGATAAGTGTTTGAAATTGTTAAAGTATAGATTCCTGCCGTGTTCACTACCGGATTTAGAGTATTCACTCCGGATACGATGTTTCCGTTCGTAGTTGTCCATGCGAAAGTAGATCCTGCAGGATAAACAGAACCGGAGGCATTGAGTGTGGTTTGCGAGTTGGTACACGTTAATGTAGCAGGTGTTGCTATCGTAGCAGTTATCTGAGGAGCTTTAATCAATTGTAATTCCGCAATTTTCGAACAGAATCCATTTTTCACCAGCACATATATTGTTTGTCCGGCACTCTGAAAAGCAGTAGGATTGGCGATTACGTTTCCATTCCCGGCTAAAGCATCTGACTGGTTAATATAATAACTGAAAGTTGCTCCGGGTGTCGTACTTATTGACGTCTGTGCAGAGGTAAGATTGAATGTTGCATTACCCTGTGTATAACAAGCCGTTAACGTAGCATTCTGTACGGTTGGCGAAGTTCCTCCGACAATATTTACAGAAGCTGTTCCGGGACATGTATTCCCCGGTAAAAATACCTGAACCGTATATAATCCGGGCTGCGTTGCCGTATATGAAGCACTTGTTGCTCCCGGAATAGGATTAGTTCCCAATAGCCATTGATAGGTGGCGCCACCTCCCTGAACCGAAGCTGTAAGAACCTGTGGTGCATTATCACATACATTTATAGATGAAGGCAACTGAACACCGGCAGGGTTGAGAAGCTGAACACCAATATCAAAAGATCCTGCTTCCAGAAAAACAGCAGAATCAAAGTTTGAATCCTGATAATCTGCCAGAACCATTTTAAAATGATACGTTTCTCCGGGAATTACGGTTGCCGTTGCTGTAAGAGGAATCGTACGTCCGTCAAAATTAGTCTCAATCTGGGGGTTATTGATTCCTGCAAAATATTGAACATTCTTAGGCCCGCAAGGCAAGTTTGCAGGGATAATATTGGTAACGCTTACGGGATCACCGTTAGGAAGCAATGCTAAATTGGTGTATGTAGGATCTCCAACTTTTTTCAGTAACAGCGCAAATCCGTCTGAAATGTTGCATGTAAAATTACTCTGATATTCTTTGGATGCAAATAAATACCTGAAGGTAACTTTAGTTGAAGCAGGTACAAAATCAAATTCTATATAAGTAGCGTCTCTTAAACTTAAATTGTTTACATTTAAAGCTGTTGCAAGATCTATATCTCCTCCGGAACCAAGCCCGTCACTTAGGTTTCCCTGAAAAGTATTTCCTGCTTTTCTGGCATATCCGGTAGTAAGAACAATACCTTTGGCAAATGGAAAATTGGTAGTTGCCTTATTAAAATACCCCCAGCTTCTGTTCTGATCAGTTACTGCAAGATTCGGAGAGACAACCACATTGCTTACATTGGCAGCCGAACACGTAGACCCGCCACTGATAAGTACATCTTTTACCAATTGTGTAATACTGTAAGCAGATTCCGGATAACCGGCAGCATTCACATCAATAAAGACCCCTGCCTTCATACTTGCAGCCGTAGGTTTTTTAGCGGGTACTTTGCTTTGCCTGTCCTGGGCAAATACAAGAGATCCCATAAAAACTAAAAATAAAGCCAAAAGTAAATTTCTTGTCCTCCTATTTAACATTTTTATATTATTTTAAACAAAAATACTATTTTTTTTGATTAAATATCAATTCATAATAAATTACATTATTAATAATATAACTCATCTGATTTTACAATATTTGTTCAATTACTATAAGAACGAAAAAAAGACCAACAAATTGTTGGTCTTTCTTTGAATATTTAAAAATTATTATTTCATTATTATTCTATATTCTTAAGCAGGATCCATCCTGTTTTCAATGCAGGTTTTTTACTTGCCGGATCCTCAAAACTCACCTGATACCAGTATGATGATGTAGGCAGACGTTTCCCCTGGAAATAGCCGTCCCAATAAGGCTGAAGACTACTTGCTTTGTAAACTTCTTTTCCATATCGATCGAAAATAGATGCCTTGAAATCTTTATTCTGATTCACCCCTCTGAAATCGATGATATCATTAATATTATCTCCATTTGGTGTGATTACATTCTGCATCACAAAAGTAAAATACTGAAGGAATCCTACACAGCTCGTTTTTTTAACTCTTACCCGAATTGAAACCACGGTATTTCTCGGTACATTACTGAATGTATTGGAGTTTTGCCAGGTAAGACCATTATCAATAGAATATTCCAATGCTCCATTGCTTGGGTTACTTGCCGTAAGAATCATTGTTCCGTTCTCATTATAATTTACGTTGATAATTTCAGGAATAATAGCCTGAATCACCTGTGTTGTAAATACTTTTGAACAAACACCATTATTGATTGTCACAGAATATGTCCCCGGAGTTCCTACGGAAATTGTTTGCGACGTATCTCCTGTGTTCCATAAATAGCTGTAGTTTGGTCCAGGTCCTGCATCAAGAGTAATTACATCCCCTTGGCAGATCATTCCACCGGAAAGGTTTGAAGTAATAGCAGGGACTACTTCTATTGTAATAGATGCCGGCTGAAGTGATTTACATCCTTGTGCGCCGATAGCATAAACAGAATAGGTTGTTGTCTGAGTTGGAGAAACCGTTTGGGTTGCTCCGGTGCCCGTCATTCCTACCCATTCGTAAGTAGCTCCGTTGGCTGCTGTAAGAGTAGTAGATTCACCTACGCATAATCTTACTTTAGTGGCCGTAAGCTGTGCAATTGGCGTTGCCTCTTTTCTTAGAGTTAATGTAACCATTTTACTACAAAAAGCACCGTTGGAAACAACAACGTACAATACCTGCCCGTCGGCACCATTATAACTGCTTACTGCAGAAGCATTCAGGAAATTATTATTTTGTGCAACCGCATCAGCCTGGTTAACATAGTACCTTACAACAGCAGTCGTTGACGTGGTGATTAACGGAGTTGCATCATTTAAATTAAATGTAGAAACTGAAGGAGTTGTACACAGCTTCAGGGTTGCATTCTGTGCAGGCGGAGTAGTTCCTCCAACAATGGTTATTACTGCAGAAGCAGGACACTGATTTCCCGGTACAGACACTTTCACTTCGTAAGCGCCGGGAGATGTTGCTGTATAAGAAACATTGGTTGCACCATTGATTGCCACTCCATCCTTATACCACTGGAAAGTCATCCCTGGTGATACGGTAAGCAAAGCTGTTAACACCTGTGGCGTATTGTCACACATATTTACGGTATCAGGCAAAACAACACCGTTGGCATCTACAATTTTAATTCCTATATCAAAAGAACCTCCCTCAAGGAATACGGCAGAATCTAAAGTCTGATCATTATAATCTGCAAGAACCATCTTAAAATGGTAGGCAACACCTGGAGTTACATCCGCAATTGCAGTTAAGGGTACTACCCTTCCGTTGTAATTGGTTTCAATACTTGTAGTGTTATATCCTGCAAAATAAGTAGGGTTCAATGCCCCGCAGGTAAGTGTACCACCTCCAAACTGAGTTGCAGGACGTATATTCGTAACACTTACAGGACCAGCTCCTCCGGGAAGAATAGCAACATTTGTGTAGGCACCTCCCGCTACAGGCTTGATAAGTAATGCAAATGCATCCGAATAATTACATGGAAAGCCTCCGGTATATTCCTCGGAAGCAAATATATAATTAAATTTTACCTGATTTGAATTCGGTACGAAATCAAATTCCAGAGCAACAGCATCACGCTGATTGGAGATATTGGTATTGGTTGCTGCAGCAAGATCTGCATCACCACCTTCGGAAATGAGACCTGCAAGGTTGGTAGCAATTGCGGTATTACCGGCTTCTCTCGCGTAGCCTGTTGTCAAAACGATTCCGTCTTCGAAAGGGAAATTGGTTGTTCCTTTATGAAAATACCCCCAAAACCTGTCCGGATTAGTCACCGGATGATTGGGCGTAACCGTTACATTGCTTACATTCGGCGTTGCACAGCTTGATGTTCCGTTGATAAGGACCTGCTGAACAAGTTGCTGAATGTTGTAAGATGATTCCGGATAAGATGCGGTATTCACATCAATAAAAGCTCCCACTTTCATACTCTCGGAAGTCAGTTTAACTTTACCATTTTTTCTTGACGCATGCTGAGCAGCAGCTGATCCTGAAATCAAAAGCAACACTAAAAAGAAGAAGTAGTTTTTCAGTCTATAATTTAACATTTTGTTGTTGTTTGTTCAAAAATAATAATTTTTTGATTAAAATTTGATAAGAAATGAAATAATTGCAGTAAAAACCTAATCTATTTCATCAAATCCATACATATCAGATAATATATCTGTAATAATAAAAAAAAGACCAATTTTTTTATTAGCCTTTTGTGGAGTTATTTATATAAATCGAAATTTAAATCATTCATTCTTAAGTTCATTAATTTTTTCCTGAAGCTCCTGAATTTTATCCTTAAGTGCTTTGATCTCATTTTTATTTGAACTTACATTGCTTTTCAACATCACGTTTTTTGCACGCTCACTGTGATCATCTTCTTCATCTTCTTCATTAATTTCCTCAATATCTTCCTGGATATCTTCAATATCTTCGTTAATTTCTTCAATATCCTCACTGATTTCCTCTATATCTTCGCTGATCTCTTCAATATCTTCCTGGATATCCTCAATATCCTCCTGGATGTCTTCAATTTTCTCATGGCTTTTATTGACGGACATCTGAATAAAAATAGCTAGATAAATTGCTTCCAAAGAAACTACCGTGGTAAGAATCAGCAACATTTTATCAAATTCCACCAAGCCCAAAAGCGGTAAAACAAATGATATAATAAAAAACAATGTATGTGCAATCAGAGACGGTATAGAACCTATCCACCAGGTAATTCCGTTGGCAATTTTTTCTAAAGCCTCAGTTTTTTCTTCGTACTTTTTCATTGTGTTCTGCTTTTATAATAATTCTTTGGTAACTCCTAATCCGAACAATGCAAAATCATATTTTGCGGGATCTTTCTCATCAAACTTTCTGATTACGGCGTCCAGCTCTTCTACCGTTTTCCAGTCGTTCTGCGTTCTTGAAATAAGCCCTAACTTCCTTGAAATATTTCCCGTATGCACATCCAGCGGAATGGAAAGATATTGCTGTCCTGTATTTTCCCAGATACCAAAATCTACGCCACGCTTATCCTTTCGCACCATCCAACGCAGGAACATGATGATCCTTTTGGTGGAAGAATTTTTATACGGTGAACTTACATGTTTGTGGCTTCTGTGTTTTTCAGCACCCAAAAAACTGCTTCTGAACCGTTCAACAGAATGCAGAAAACTGGTTTCCGATTCATGGAGTCTGAATAAGCTTTCAAGACTTTGATTTTCACGGTAAATCCTGTTAAACTGTTTCATAAAATACACAAAATCTTCTCCATTGAAAGTGCGGTGAATGCTTTTATCTTCAATAGATCTCAAATCTTTTTCCGAATGATTCAATACGAAATCATGAGGGGTATTCCCCATAATATCCAACATTTTTTCAGCAGATTTTATAATCGCTTTCCGGTTTCCCCAGGAAATCGTTGCTGCCAGAAAACCTGCTATTTCAATATCCTGTTTCAGGGTGAACCGATGCGGAATCTGTATAGGATCATTCCCGATAAAATCCGGATGATTATACTGGTCTGCTTTTTCATCCAGGAAGATTTTCAGTTCTTCAAAATTCAACATCATTTATTTTAAATTTTCACAGGCTCCAGTGCCTTCGGTAAGAAAGTATTCGGAAAGATGGTTCTTGCTTCATCAGTGAATACTGTAAGATCTGCATACCTGTTTGAGAAGTGTCCTAAAATAAGTTTTCCTACCTCAGCTTTTCTGGCAATCATTGCTGCTTCCACTGCGGTCGTATGTCCGGTATAATCTGCCATATCCTTTAAATCATGTAAAAAAGTGGATTCATGATAAAGGACATTAACGTTTTTAATGACGGGAATCACATTTTCAAGATAACGTGTATCGCTGCAAAACGCATAAGAAACCGGAGGAACCGGATCTGTTGTAAGAATTTCATTTTTGAGAACATACCCATCGCTCAGCACAAAATCTTTTCCTGCCTTAATATTGTGATAATCGCAGGTTTCAATTTCTTTGTATTTTGAAATTTCCTGCATATTCAGGTGTCTTTCTTTAGGCTTTTCCTTAAAGAGATATCCGTTGCAATAAATCCTGTGATCAAGAGGAATAGTGTATACCTCTACCCGGTTGTCTTCATAAATTTTTTCGGAATAGTCCTTATCCAGTTCGTGATAAACCACTTCAAAACCGCGATGGGTTTCGGTAATGGTAAAAATAGTTTCCAGCATTTTTTTTATTCCCTTCGGTCCGTATACATGCAACGGTGTTTCTCTTCCTAAAAGACGGAAAGATGCAATAAGGCCGGGAAGACCAAAACAGTGGTCTCCGTGAAGATGGGAAATGAAAATATGATTAATTCTCGAAAATTTCGCTTTTGCTTTTCTCAGCTGAACCTGTGTTCCTTCTCCACAATCAATCAGAAAAGACCTTTCCTCCATTTCCAGGAATTGTGCGGTAGGAGAAGAATTGATGGTGGGAATTGCCGAATTAAAGCCTAATATCGTTAAATAAGTACTCAAATCTATCGTTTATTATATAGACAAATGTACGGAATTTAGGTTAAGAAAAGGCTGAGATTGAGATTAAGATTAAGGTTGAGCCTAAGGTTGAGAATAAAGCAGATGTATTAAAAATTGGCTTAAAGAGATATTATCTTTTTAATTAATATTACCTAAACTTTCTGTTTTTAAACACAATTGAAATTTCAAAAACTTCAACCTTAATCTTAACCATACTATTCTTTCAGAAAATCCAGAAAAAGATCCAGGGCCTGTTTTCTGTGACTGATTTTGTTTTTATCCTGAGGTTCCATTTCTGCAAAGGTTTTATCGTATCCTTCAGGAACAAAGATCGGATCATAGCCGAACCCTTTGAAACCTTTATTTTCATTCAGGAGATTTCCGTGAACCCTTCCGTCAAAATATTTTGCTCCGTTTTCATCATAATAGCATAAAACGGTGATGAAATAGGCTTTCCTGTTTTCAATGCCTTGCATTTCTCCCAACACTTTTTCAATATTCTTGGCAAAATCATGATCTCCTGCGTACCGTGCGGAGAATATTCCCGGTCTGCCGTCCAGCGCTTCAACAACCAATCCGCTGTCGTCACCTAAGCTTGGAATTCCTGTTTTTTCAAAGCAATATTTAGCTTTAATCAAAGCATTGGCGTTAAAAGAATCACCATCTTCCACAATTTCTTCATGAATATTGTAATCCGTTAAGCTTTTTACAAAAAAACCATCCCCTAAAATCTGCTGGATTTCTTCTTTTTTATGTACATTGTGGGTAGCAACCAATAACTCCATTTCCTTTTTTTATTTTTATTTTTTTAATCACAATATTTTTTGAATATTTATCTATTGTGATGACTCTTAAAGCAATTTGTAGTTAAATTTCAGAATAATGTACTTTATATTTTCTTGTAAAAAGATAATAAAAGACTGAAAAAAGTATAATACCAACGGCAAGTATTACCCATTCCTGGATTTTAAAAGCGTCTGCAAAACTTTCATTTTTCGTGTAAACAATCAATATGGTGGAACACAAATTATTGAAGCCATGAAGAAGCATCGGCAGCAATAAAGATTTTGTTTTGTAGTATACCAGACCAAGAACGCATCCCAATAAAACCGCTCCCACAAACTGCCACGGATTTCCATGAACCAGACCGAAAATAACAGATGCCATGAGAATCGCATTTACCGGCCGTACCCCTTTATTGATCAATCCCTTCTGGATAATCCCGCGGAAAACAATCTCTTCGAAAATAGGAGCACAAATTACAGCAGTGATAATCATCACCAACGGATCATCGGTAAGCTGCTCCATCAATCTTTCGAAAAATTCATAATATTTCCCGAAAAAAGGTCCTGTTGTAGGTATTTGTGAGGTGATAAATTCCGCGATGAGCATCATCCCGAACATCATAGGAAAAATCAATAAATAGGTGTAAAAATTGGTGGGTGAAAAATTGAAGTTCAGTTTTTTTCCGGTGCTTGGTCTTACGATAAAAAAATCAAAAAAAGCGATAGCGGTAAGAAATCCGGCGGCATTGGAAAGCATAAAGTACCAATCTTTATACTGAAGGTTTTCTTTGAAAGCAAACATCCAGAAGATATTAAAAAATGATAAGGCCATGGTTCCGACTATGAGCCCGGCCAGTAAGACAAGTCCGCCCAACCATGTAAATGTAAATTTCGGATACCTGCTGTTTTCCATACTTTATACTCAGATTTATCGGGCAAAGATAAAAGTTTTTGAGAAGTTTCTTTATTGTTTGAATAATGAAGTAATAAAAACATCTGCATTTTTTTGAGGTACAGATCTCTTCCTGAAGGAAATCATTTTCAGATTCCATTAAAAATTACGATTTTTGCAACTTCAAAATACGATATGTCAGACTTAATCAAAGAAATAGAGAAAAGAAAAACTTTCGGGATTATTTCTCACCCCGATGCCGGAAAGACGACGCTCACGGAAAAGCTGCTTCTTTTCGGAGGGGCCATCCAGGAAGCGGGAGCGGTAAAATCCAATAAAATAAAAAAAGGAGCCACTTCCGACTTTATGGAAATTGAAAGACAGAGAGGGATTTCCGTAGCAACTTCCGTACTTGCTTTTGAATACAGAGATCATAAAATCAATATCCTGGATACTCCGGGACACAAGGATTTTGCGGAAGATACCTACAGAACACTGACTGCCGTAGATTCTGTAATCGTTGTCATAGACGTGGCAAAAGGGGTTGAGGAACAAACTGAAAAGCTTGTACAGGTATGCAGAATGCGAAATATCCCGATGCTGGTATTTATCAATAAACTTGACCGTGAGGGTAAGGATGCTTTTGATCTCCTGGATGAGGTTGAACAGAAATTAGGTTTAACGGTTGTTCCGCTTTCATTACCGATTGGTATGGGAAGTGATTTTCAAGGGATCTACAACATCTGGGAAAACAACATCCAACTGTTTTTGGAGGAGAAAAAGCAGAAGGTTGGAGAAGCCATTAAGTTTGATGACATTAATGATTCTGCCATTGATGAATTAATCGGTGAAAAATCGGCAGCTACGCTTCGTGAAGAGCTTGATCTCGTACAGTCGGTATATCCTGAATTCAGCCGTGAAGATTATATGAAAGGTGATCTTCAGCCTGTTTTCTTCGGATCGGCTTTGAATAATTTCGGAGTGCGCGAATTGCTGGATGCCTTTATCGATATTGCACCGATGCCCCAGCCAAAGGAAAGTGATACGCGTCTGGTAAAACCTGAAGAAAATCAGTTTACTGGCTTTGTTTTCAAAATCCATGCGAATATGGATCCGAAACACAGGGACCGCTTGGCTTTCGTAAAAATTGTTTCCGGAACGTTTAAAAGAAACGAAAATTATCTATTGGTAAGAGAGGGTAAAAAAATGAAGTTCTCTTCACCCAATGCATTCTTTGCAGATAAAAAGGAAGTCGTGGAAGAGAGTTTCCCGGGAGATATCGTAGGGCTTCATGACACAGGAAGTTTCAGGATCGGTGATACGTTGACCGGAGGTGAAAAACTGAACTTCAAAGGAATTCCGAATTTCTCGCCTGAACATTTCAGATATATCAATAATAATGATCCGCTGAAAGCAAAACAATTGGCAAAAGGGATCGATCAGCTAATGGACGAGGGAGTTGCACAGCTGTTTACGCTGGAAATGAACGGCAGAAAAATCATCGGAACAGTGGGAGCTCTTCAGTACGAGGTAATCCAGTACCGTCTGGAACATGAATATGGTGCAAAATGTACCTACGAGCCGCTTTCCATGCACAAAGCGTGTTGGGTTGAAGCCGATGAAAAGTCTGAAGAATTTAAAGAATTTGCGAGATTAAAGCAGCGGTTTTTAGCAAGAGACAAATACAACCAACTGGTATTTCTTGCTGATTCTTCTTTTACCATCCATATGACGCAGGAAAAATTCCCGAATGTGAAACTGCATTTCATCAGTGAATTTAAGAATGCTTAATGAGAAATATTAATTCAGATATTTAATCCGCGGAATTTTCTGCGGATTTTTTTGTTTTTTATTGAACTATATTCAATATTCATTTGAAAAACAGATTGTATAATCGTTAATTTTATTTTACAAAACCATAAAAATCAAACCTTTATCAATTTACATCTTCAAAACAAACCTTTTACAATCTTTACAACAATTCCACTCCTAATTTTACTTCATCGAAAAAATTAATCGTATGAAAAAATTCATTTTACTTGTTGCCGTATCGGGAACATTCATCATGTGTAAAAAGAGAGAAGCTGCAACATCGCAGCTGGAAAATACCATCAGTTCGGCCGACAGTACCATTGCTGATGCCTCGGAAAAAATCATTACAATCAATGATCAGGCAAATGCTGCTTTAGACTCTGCGAATGTTAAAATCAAAGAATTTGAGACACTAAAAATGCGGTAAAAGATAAAATAGAAAGTACTTCCAAAATAGTAGATTCTCTTTCCGAAAAAATATCATCCGTAAAACTGGAATCTAAGAAGGAAAAGAAAGATTCGGCAAAGAAAGAAAATAAAATTGTAGTAAATGTTCCTGCCCCGAAAATTATTAAGGAAACAAAAATCGTTTATAAAAATTCTCCGAAGAAAGAAAATCCTGAATTGATTCAGCAGAATAGATTCATCAAAAAAGGAATAGTGGAACTTAGCGTAAATGATGCTGAAACTGCAAAAGAAATTGTAAAGGATGAAGTTGCCAAATACAACGGCTTTATAAGAAGTGAAAGTGTTTCCCTTCAAAATAGTGATAAAAAAACCGCCTATCTGAAAGTGAAAGTTCCTGTTCAGAAATTTGATTATCTTATGTCTGACCTCAACTACAATCTGGGAACGGTCGAAAATATGAACATTGAAACTTCCGGTCATGATATTGTTGAAAACACGATGTGTGAAATCGACATTACCCTTTACGGACAGCAGGGAAATATCGCGGATGATAAAAACCCTGAAACATTGGGAGCACAGTCCTTTGCTGCTATATCTTCGGGCTGGAATGTCATCACTTCTATTTTTCTGTTTATTCTTCCGCTTTGGCCGTTATTTGTGATTGCAGGAATCGGATATTATTTTTATAAAAAAAGAAAGGCTACGGATAAAAATCCTTAAGAAAGAATATTCCGATAGATTTTAATAATATTTTAATCATAATCACGTTATTCCGAAAATGATATTCCTAATTTTACTTCATTGATTATAATTTACATTTATCATTTAACTTAAGCTAAAAAAATCAATCAAAACAATAGTTAGAACAATATATTATTAATATTTTGTGGTTCGTGTGAAAGTAAAAAGGCTCCCATTTCTGAGAGCCTTTTACTATTTCATTTTTATAGTAAGCAATTACTTTGCAATGCTTCTTGAGATAACGATTTTCTGGATTTCAGAAGTTCCTTCATAGATCTGTGTGATCTTTGCATCTCTCATCATTCTTTCCACGTGGTATTCTTTTACATATCCGTATCCACCGTGAATTTGTACTGCTTCAATTGTCGTATCCATTGCTACCTGAGAGGCATATAATTTCGCCATCGCACCGCTTTCTGAAATATCCTTTCCAGCATCTTTTTCTACTGCAGCTTTGAAACAAAGCATTCTTGCCGCCGTGATTTGGGTCGCCATATCTGCCAGTTTAAATGCAATCGCCTGATGGTTGATAATTTCAGTTTTAAAAGCTTTTCTTGTTTTAGCATATTTTAATGCCAGTTCGTAAGCTCCTGAAGCAATACCTAATGCCTGAGAAGCAATCCCGATTCTGCCTCCGTTCAGAACAGCCATCGCAAAATTGAATCCGAAACCGTCTTCTCCGATTCTGTTTTCTTTCGGCACCTTTACATTGTTGAAGATCAAAGAATGCGTATCGCTTCCTCTAATTCCCAGTTTGTCTTCTTTAGGCCCGATTTCAAATCCTTCCCATCCTCTTTCAACGATGAAAGCATTGATTCCTTTATGTTTTTTCTCAGGATCCGTTTGTGCAATTACAATATAATAGCTTGCTGTACCACCGTTGGTGATCCAGTTTTTAATTCCGTTCAGCAAATAATAATCTCCTTTATCTTCTGCAGTGGTTTTTTGTGAAGTTGCATCAGAACCTGCTTCCGGCTCAGACAATGCAAATGCTCCGATTACCTGTCCGCTTGCAAGAGGTGTTAAATATTTTACTTTCTGTTCTTCAGAAGCAAATTTTTCAAGTCCGGCACATACCAAAGAATTGTTTACAGACATTACCACAGCTGCAGAAGCATCTATTTTTGCAATCTCTTCCATGGCCAAAACGTAAGAAACACTGTCCATCCCTGCACCGCCGTATTTAGGATCTACCATCATTCCCAAAAGTCCCATTTCACCCATTTTTTTCACCTGTTCTGCAGGAAACTTCTGATCGCGGTCTCTTTCGATTACCTCAGGTAATAGTTCGTTTTGTGCAAAATCCCTTGCTGCCTGCTGAATCATCAGCTGTTCTTCCGATAAATTAAAGTCCATAAAAATTGAATAATTAGATGGACGCTAATTTACACTTTTTGATCAAATCTGAAAATAGAATTAAAACTTAAGTCTTACATTCTGAAAATCAGGAATTAAACAAATATTAAAAAACAAATAAATTGATTAAAACATTATTAATTTATTTAATTAAAAAGTATAACAATTAATACATAATACGCCATATTCTTCAGTAATTGTAAATTTCCGAATGTGGTATTGCTAATTAAAAAAAATGCTTATATTTAAAATCCTTTAACTAATTACTTTTACCATCATGACTATAAAAAGATTATTCGATATTCCTCATTATGCTTTAGAGACCTACCCGAAAACGGATATGTTTGTAACAAAATATCAGGGGGAATGGAAGAAAACGTCTACTCAGGAATTTATCAATGAAGGCAATAAAATCTCACGCGGACTTTTAAAACTCGGGATAAAACCTGGGGACAAAATCGCGCTGATTACCACCAATTCCCGCACAGAGTGGGCCATAATGGATCTTGGGCTCTCTCAGATCGGGGTGGTTTCCGTACCGGTATATCCGAGTATTTCGCCGGAAGATTACGAGTTTATCTTCAACAATGCCGAGATCAAATATTGCTTTTTATCTGATAAAGATCTTTTAAATAAAGTAATGAAGGTAAAGCACAATATCCCTTCACTGCAGGGAATTTTCACCTTCGAGAATATCAGCGGAGCTGCCAACTGGAAAGAAGTGCTGGATCTTGGAGAAGACGATTCTACACAGATTGAAGTAGAAGATCTTTCTAATACGATCAATCCGGAAGATCTGGCCACCATTATTTATACTTCCGGAACTACGGGAAAACCCAAAGGAGTTATGCTGACTCACCATAACATTGTGTCCAACGTATTAGGATCAATTCCGAGAATCCCTAAAAAGAAAAACCTGGATTATAAAGATACGAGAGTATTAAGCTTTCTGCCCATCTGCCATATTTTCGAGAGGATGCTTTTTTACCTGTTCCAGTATAATGGTTTTTCCATTTATTTTGCGGAAAGCATTGAGAAGATGGGAGAAAATGTAAAAGAAGTGAAACCTCATTACATGAGCGTTGTTCCAAGGCTTGTGGAAAAGGTTTATGATAAAATTTATGCTACCGGATCTTCAGCAGGAGGTCTTAAGCAGAAGATATTTTTCTGGGCACTGAATCTGATTTCTAAAAAGAAAACAGTCTCCAAACCTTCCGGATTACAGGAAATAATTGCAGATAAACTGGTTTTCAAAAAATGGCGTGAAGGATTGGGCGGCGAAATTATCACCCTGGTTTCTGGCTCTGCAGCCCTTTCCACAAGACTGAACCTGATGTTTCAGAATGCCGGAATTCCTATTCTTGAAGGATATGGTCTTACGGAAACCTCACCGGTTATTTCCGTGAATGCTTTTGGGAAAATGAAAATAGGAACTGTGGGACTTCCTTTGGATAATGTCCAGGTAAAAATTCAGGAAGATGGAGAAATTACCGTAAAAGGGCCATCTATTTTTAAAGGTTATTTTAAAAATGAAGAAATGACAAAAGAAGTTTTTACCGAAGACGGATTTTTTAAAACAGGAGATATCGGGCACGTTGACAGCGATGGCTTTCTTCAGATTACAGACCGTAAAAAAGAAATGTTTAAAACTTCCGGCGGAAAATATATTGCTCCCCAAACCATTGAAAATCTTGCCAAAGCCTCTAAGTTTATCGAGCAGATTATGGTTGTTGGCGATGGTGAAAAGATGCCGACTGCAGTTATACAACCGGATTTTGAATTTGCCAAAAGCTGGGCTCAGAGAAACAACCTGAGTATCGGTTCTACACCAAAAGAAATTGCCAACAGCAAGGAACTCAAAGAAAGAATAGAAAAAGAAATCGAAAGTACGAACGAACACCTCGGAAACTGGGAAAAAATCAAGAAAATTGAATTGACACCGGAAGTCTGGAGTATTGATACCGGCCTTTTAACACCTACTTTAAAGCTGAAAAGAAAGGCGATTAAAGAAAAGTTTATTGATCTGTACAATAAAATGTATGAACATCATGAATAAATTGCAACCGCTTCTTTGAGGCGGTTTTTTTAATTTTAAGATTAAAACTGTGCGATCATTCAAAGCGAATGAAATATAGTATTGAATCTCAATACTATTAAAATTTCCAGTCTAAATTTTTAGTATAATAAATTTTATTTAAATAATGAGCAAAAGATGCTTTCCTGCAAGCTCTTCACAAAAAAAAACTGCCTCATATGAGACAGCTTTTATATTTTTTAAAATGGTGACTAATTAAAACTTAATCACTGATTTCATTTTTTCGTTTTCTTCCATTACCAATTCGTCATCCACAAGGATTTTTCCTGAATGCTCATCAATAATGATTTTCTTTCTCTGAGCGATTTCCATCTGCTTTTGAGGCGGAATAGTAAAGAATGAACCTTTTGGCGCCCCTCTTTCCAATCCTACTACTGCAAGTCCGTTCGGAGAATTGGTTCTGATTCTGTTGTAAGAAGCCAGCAATCTTTCATCGATTTTTGCAGCAAATTCTTTAGACTGCTCAATCAGATATTCTTCTTCTTTCTGGGTTTCAGAGATCAAACCTTCCAATTCTTCTTTTTTGAACTTCAGGTGGTTTTTAAGATCATCGATTTTTGCGTTAAGCTCATCCAGCGTTTCGTTTTTGTGGCTGATTTTAGCACCGAATTCTTTGATTCTTTTTTCAGCAAGCTGAATTTCAAGTTCCTGATATTCAACCTCTTTACTTAATGCTTCAAACTCTTTATTGTTCCTTACATTATCCTGCTGAGATTTGTATTTTTCAATTAAAGTTTTTGCATGGTTAATTACTTCATGCTTGGTTTTGATCTGATCTTCCTGATCTTTGATATCCGCATGAAATTTTTCAGCTCTTTTTTCAAGACCTTCGATTTCAATCTCAAGATCCTCTACTTCGATTGGCAATTCTCCTCTTGTATTTCGGATTTCGTCCAATCTGGAATCAATGATCTGCAAATCGTATAAAGCTCTTAACTTCTCTTCAACTGAAATATCGTTGGTTTTTGCCATATTTTAAATGAAATAATTTACCGGGTTCGTTTTCTCAATAGATTTTGAGATTGCAAATGTACTAAATTTTTGTGACAAAATTTCAAATAATTGTTGAGTAACAAATTGTTCTGATTCGAAATGACCAATATCACAAATCATCATTTTAGATTCGGCAAGGAAAAAATCATGGTATTTTACATCTCCCGTGAGATAAGCATCACATTTTTTGGAGATTGCAGACTTGATACCGCTTGCTCCGGAGCCTCCCAGAACACCTACTCTTTTAATCTTTTTCCTGGTAAAATCAGAATGTCTGATCACTTCAAGATTAAATTTTTCTTTAACAAATTTCAGAAAATCCTGCTCTTCCATCGGCTCTTCAAAATCTCCGTACATACCAAGACCAGTGTAATGATTTGTATTATCAAGGCTGTAAATCTGATGTGCTACTTCTTCATAAGGATGTGCCGATTTCATTGCTGCGACTACCTGCCCCTGTTTGTACCCTTCAAAAATAACGGAAATCATGTCTTCATCTGCATTCTCCCGAATTCCCAACTTTCCTGAAAATGGATCTGAGCCTTCTTTAGGGCGAAAAGTTCCGTTTCCGTTTATGCTGAAACTGCACTCATCATAAAAACCGATACTGCCCGCTCCCGCTTCGAAAAGCGCTTCTCTTACCTTTTCAGAGTATTCTTTCGGAACAAAAACGGTGAGTTGCTTCAGATCATTTTTTTTAGGCTGAAGAATTTTAAGGTTTTTAAGTCCGAGCTGCTGACAGATTCCTGCATTGACCCCAAAAAAATCATTATCGAAGGCGGTGTGAATGGCGTAAATTGCTATTTTATTTTCAATTGCCTTGATCACCGCTTTTTCAACGTAATTTTTTCCCGTTAATGATTTTAAGCCTGAAAAAATAATCGGATGAAAGCATACAATAAGATTGCAGTTTTTAAGGATTGCTTCATCTACAACATTTTCAAGGGCATCGTGACAGATCAATACCCCGCTAACATCACGATCCCATGAACCACAGAGTAACCCGACATTATCAAAATCTTCCGCCTGCTGGAGGGGAATACGCTTTTCTATCTTTGAAACGACCTCTCTAATTTTCATTTTATTCTGTATGTTTGTTACGAAAGTAAGGATAATTTGTTATATTTAAAAAAAGGTTAAAAATGGAAAGAGAACATAATCTTGTTCCGGAAGATGCGTGGTGGAAACGATATCTTTACAGAATTATTTACCGTTCTGATACAAAGCTCGGAAAGCTGTTTGATATTATCCTGTTGTTGCTCATTCTGATCAGTACCGCTATCATTATGATGGAAAGCATCCCTAAACTTGATAAACGTTACCATTATACCTTTCTTGTTCTGGAATGGATTATTTCCATCTTATTTTCAATAGAATACGCTTCAAGAATTACGGTTCTAAAAAACAAACGTCGTTATATTTTCAGCTTTTTCGGAATTATTGATTTTTTAGCATTGATTCCTTTTTATCTGAGCTTTTTCTTTCCGGTTACAAAATACTTCCTCATTTTCAGAATGCTCAGAATGCTGAGGGTTTTCAGAGTATTCAACCTCCTGGATTTTATGAATGACGGATTTGTTATTGTAAGAGCATTAAAGAACAGCTCAAGAAAAATCTATATTTTCCTGCTATTCCTGATTATCTTTTCAGTAATTGTCGGTTCTATGATGTTTATGGTGGAAGGCGGAAGGCCGGGGTTCGAAACAATTCCGCAATCGATTTACTGGGCGGTGGTTACGGTAACTACCGTTGGCTATGGTGATGTTTCTCCGATTACTCCTATGGGAAAGTTTTTTGCAGTTATTCTTATGCTTGCCGGTTATTCCATCATTGCTGTTCCTACAGGAATTGTAACGGCGGAAATGCGGAACAAGAGGCAAAATCTTGAAAAAGTATGCGACCGGTGCGGAAATGAGGATATTGATGATGATGCAAGGTACTGCAAACAATGTGGCAAGAAATTAGCTTAGTGTAAAATATTATAATATCTATTAACTAAATACCAACATCATGGAACCAAAAAAGAAAAATAAGCCAAATACTTTAGTAGTTATACTGTTTTCTTTGATTGTATTAATGGTCATTATTTATTTCATTCTCGTCACCTTCTTTCCGGCGGTTTTTGAGAGCCTTAATACCGGTGATCTACAGCCTGTTCCTGAAAACAGATAAATTATTAAAATTTAGCGCAAAATAAAAAAGGCGATCTGTTTGAGATCGCCTTTCTTGTATTATGATTGTATTGTTATTTTTTTATGGTTTTAATTGTTTGCTTAGAACCATCTTTCATAATAAGTGTCAATAAATACATCTCCTGTCTTAGTTCACCCAAATGAATTGAAGTTCCAGGGTTATCAATCACTTTTATCAATCTTCCGGAAAGATCGGAAACTGAAATTGATTTTACATTGGCAGCATCGGAAATATTTATCAGATCTGTAAACGGATTAGGATATACTTTGATATTTTTCTTTTCCGGCTTCACATCAGAAGTTCCCAGTACACCCTTGGTAATATTAATAGTAAAAGCACCTTCCGGTTCATCAGACCATCCACTATAGTATCCAACATTTACATAATACGTATTTCCTGAAAGTGTTGGGATTGAAAGTGTTTCGCTAACTCCCGTTCCTCCTGAATCTTCAGAATCTTCACATGACAAAGCAGAGCAGGTTCCGCTGTAAACTCCGATTTTAGGATCAAAATCACTTCCTGCAGGCATCGTAACTGTAATATTAAATGTATCTCCGTCTCCTACGAAAGTAAACCATGTACCGTCATTCATTCCGTTATTAGTACAGGCAGTAACCATACCGCCGTTATTTGTAGCCGCTTCTCCATCGTTCTGTACGAAAGTATATGGGAATGTAGTGGCTACAAGAGCTCCGCTACATTCATCATTTGCAGGTGGCGGCGGGAACGTTCCTACACAAACATCAAAACTCTGATTGCTTCCCGTACCATAATAGCTGTATACTCTTACCAGATATGTTTCACCCACAGTAAGACCTGTGACAGTTCCCGAAGCTGGATCTGAGCAATAGATACTGGACAATGCTCCACATCCGCCACTGAATACCTGGAAATAAGTATCGGTATCATTCGGCTCGGTTCCTACCGATTGAATATTTAAAAGAGAGATTTTATGAGAGGTAGCTGTTGCCACGAATTTAAACCATACATCATCATCAGGGTTCCCATAGCATGGATCAGGTATCATTCCAGAATCGGTAGCACCAATGGTATAACCCGGAGTTACAGTACCACAGTTGAGATCCGGATTCACCGTTAATGTAACCGCAGTAGCACATTCATCATTGGTAGGCGGCGGCGGTGCTGTTGTAAACATTATTTCCGAGCAGCCGGAAGATTCTCCTCCAGACCCTACAGCCACAACCTTCAAATAAAGTGTTGTATTGGGTGCGAATGGTGCTGCCGGTGTAAAGCTGTTTGTAGTTACAGCCACCTGGTTGGCTATGTCAGTTCCTCCGGAAGTTGTTCCGATAGAAACTTTATATCCTGTCGCTCCTGAAGAGTTAACCCAAGTAATTGTTGAACCTAGAGGAACAAAAGTTGAATTATTTGACGGATAAGAGACTACCGGGCAAAGAGGGATCGGATTAGCGGTAAGGCCTTCAAAAGTAGTAACGGATTTATAATTTTTCAGATCACCTGAAGAAGGCGGCGAAGCAGGATCCGGGTCGTTATAATCATTTTTATAATTAAGTGTGGAATTTGCTGCTGCCGGATAAACATACATTACTTCATCATAATCATTACTATCATAGCCTGAAGAATTCTCTTCAGCTGCTACAACAAGATTAGCAATATTGTCGTAAGCGAAGGGTGCAGAGAAAGTAATTTCAACAACACCATTATTGTTGGTGACAGTTCCTGAAAAAACCTGTGTCAGCTGTGAAAGAGGAATCCAGTCAGAATCCGATGCAAATGTCGTTTTTGAAGTCTGACCCAGATAGACTACCCATTCTGATGAGCTTGCAATAGACATGGAAGGATCCAGATAAAATTTTAATCCCGTAATGTTTCCTGCAGCATTAGCATTGATTTCCTGTTTTGTAAAAATCTGCTGTGTGTAAGAATAACCATAATATGTACTTATCGGGGCTGTCCCGACATTCGTACTTCCTGCACCCAAAGTTATTTGTGCATTAAGCATCATACTTAAAAACAATAAGCATGAAAGTAGAAATTTTGTCATAAATTTATTTTTGCTGATTAATACACTAATTTAGGAATAATACTGTGATTTCATCATAATAAATACCACTTTTTTTTAATAATTTTAATAAACTTAAAAATAATTATATATATAAATAAAATTTTACATTTTAATTATCCGCATAAAATAGCATGTATTCTATTAAAATCTAATTTTAAAATCAAAATTTAGTACCTTTTTTACAATACAAAAAGAAAGGTTTCACGCTATTAATTCACATCATTTAGAATTAATATCAATCTTAAAAAAATAGCGGCTGATATCAGCCGCTACTTTATCTTAATAGATTAAAAATTATTTTTTAATTGCCTTAATAGTTTGCTTAGAACCATCTTTCATTTCTAATGTAACTAGATACATTCCTTGTTTTAAGTCTCCTAAATGAAGTTCTTTACCAGGATTTGCAATAGTTTTCAACACCCTTCCTGAAACATCTGTTATCAAAACATTTTTCACATCAGAAGCATCAGAGATATTTAACACTTCGGAGAATGGGTTTGGATATACCTTAATGTTATTTTTAGCAATATCATTTATTTCAGATGTAGCTAATACTGCCGTAGCGGTGATATTAATATCATCAAGATATAAGTTAAACTGATCTGCTGCCGAATATGCATTAAATCCAAAATAATAAGTTCCGGAAGTTGTTGGCGTGAAATTAACAGATGCTGAATGAGAAACTTTATCATTAATTGATGGATAATCTGCTAAAACATTAGTCATAGCCGCAACCGCTGCAGAATTTCCGTATGCTACTTTTAATTTTTCCGTGTAGGTTGTGCTATTATTACCATATTTATAAGTAATTGTATACTGAGTACCTCCTGTAAGATTAATACCTTGGGTAAAGAACCATGCGTTAGCTGCTGAAAAACTATCGTATCCATATTGTAATACTTTTGTCGTGAAGCCCGGACAATCAGTTGGTGCGGATGCAGTAACCCAGTTATTACCCGTGCCCGCATTTATAGCTAAACTACAGTTAGGTAGAGATGGTGTAGTTAAACCTTCGAAGTCTAGAGTATACGGAACAGAAGCAACAGCTGAACATAATGTTGTAAAGTTTCTTTCTGTACAACTTAAAGAATTAGAGGTTGAAGAGTAAGAATTTAGTTTATAATAGTATTTTGTACCTGACATTAATGCAGAAGCAAATGTATAAGAAGTTACATTTCCTACATCAAGATTATTCAGTATATCTGTACCTCCAGACGTAGTTCCTACCGATAATTTATACCCAGCAGCGCCGGACAAAGCCGTCCAAGTAATGGTAGGTGTTACACTAATACCTGTTGCGCCTGCTGCAGGAGCCGTTACAGTTGGACAAGGTATAACTAAGGTTGTGAAACTTGTCTCCGTGCATCCTGTTGCCAACCCAAAGCTATTCTTAGGTATTATGGTAATATAATACATTGTTGAATAAGCCAATGTAGCAGCAGGAACCGTGTACGATGTAGTATTCCCCACATCCATTCCTGCCATCACCTGAGTACCACCTGGAGTTGTACCCATATTAATAACATAGCTGGAAGCACCTGCCGCAGCAGGCCAAGTGATTGTTGGAGTTAAAGAAATACCGGTAGCAGCATTTGCAGGGCTTGAGATTGCAACACAATTGGGAGCTGTAGTAGCAGCTTGCGAAAGCACTACATTATCAAATCCCATGTAAAAATCTCCATTCGTAGCGCTGGTACTTTTAAGCCTGAATTTAAAATTCGCTCCTGCCGGTATGGTACCTGCGGGTATAGTTCCGGAAACCGTTGTACATGGTATTGGAGTAGCATTAGGACTATTTAGAGTAACAGGTGTTAACAAATTATTCCATGTTGTTCCACCGTCTACTGAATAATCAGCCGCTACACTCCCATTAATATCACCTGTGGTAGAATAACCTTTCGCCAGGTATTTGAAAGAATAGTTCAGAGCAGTTGCATTCGAAGCTGTAGAAGAATAGGTCATATACCAACTTGTGTAAGTTGTGCCGTAAATGTTTTTATAAACAGCATTAGTTCCAGCACAAGCTGTTCCTGCTAAAGTCCCGTAGCCAGAAGGAGCAGATGAAAATCCTGAACCTGTTATTGTACTTATCCACCCAGTAGGCAATGTACTACCTTCAAAACTTTCCGATACTGTAATTTGTGCTGAAGCTCCTATCCCAAAAGCCATCATACATACTAATAGAATTTTTTTCATACTTATTTGAATTAAAATTAGGTGGTAAAAATATCAATTTATACAATATCAAACAAAAATATAATCAAATTATCAACAAAATCAGCTAAAGAATCATACAATATTTAAAAAAAACAAACATTTATTTAAATTTTATTAAAAAAATATAAAAATGTAATTATTTAAACTTATTGATTTACAATTAATTATGAAAAACAATTTAACATAATCAAATCCCAACCTTTTCATTTAACATAAAAAAAAAGTAGCGGCCGTTTTGACCGCTACATAATATAAGTAATTAAAAATACTATTTTTTAATCGCCTTGATTGTTTGTCTGGAACCATCTTTCATTTCCAGAGTCACCAAATACATTCCTTGTTTTAGTTCTCCCAAATGAAGTTCTTTACCAGGATTTGCGATTGTTTTTATCAATCTTCCGGCAATATCCGTTACCAGAACATTTTTCACATTTGAAGCATCAGATATATTCAACACTTCAGTGAAAGGGTTTGGATATAATTTAATTCCAGTATTAGCATTAGCCTTAACATCGTTTGCAGCAAGTACATTATTTACCTCTACTACAAAATTATCAATATAGAAATTATAGTCTTCAGTATCATCTACCGTACCATCATTTCCATAGAATGCGAATATTGTATTGGCACCTGTATAACCAGTTAAATCCAAAGAAAATGTGTTCGATGTATTGGAAGGAGCATTAGCTGCATTCCAGGTCTGAAGAACTGTCCAGGTATTTCCTCCGTCCTGTGATACCACAAACTGAACGACATCATCAGAACCCATTGCAGAAGCCGCAGTACCTGAATATGTTGTTACAGCATAATCAAATTTCACTCTGTATCCTCCCGCTGATAAATTTAAAGGAGCCATTTTTAACCATCCGGCTCTGTTCACAGAATACAAATTCATTCTCATTGATCCGGTACCTGAATTAGTAACAGGAGAATTTAACCAGTTGTTCTGTATCCAATAAGCCGTTGTTCCTGTTGGTGCACTTCCTGTAGGAGAACCTCCTGAAACATTTGAAGTACAAGCTCCAGCTGTTGAAGCAAAATCATTTGTATAAGTTGGCACTACTGAAGCACATGGTGTACTAAAGGTCAGAACATTAGACCAGCTGCTCATATCCGCTGAAGAACATTTCGATCTTACCCAAACATAATAGGTTGTTGCAGGTGAAAGCGTATTCAAAGACTGAGAAGTTCCTGTGATTCCTGAAACAGTAGGAACTGTTGTAGACACAGGAGCAGTATTTGTTGTGCTGTAATAGATTTCATAACCATTTGACGGCGCAGGAGCAGGGGCAGTCCATGCAACATCAGCAGATGTAGCCGTGATATTAGAAGATACTAAAGCAGTAGGCTCAAAACAAGTAGGAGTAACATCAATATTGATATCATCTACATAAATTCTATTCATATTAGCTGCAGAATACGCATTGAATCCAAAGTAATATGTGCCTGTTGAAGCAGGAGTAAAATCAACAAAATCACTTGTAATTACACCTCCCGTAATAACCGGATAATCTTTTAAAAGATTTGTCATCCCTACAGCGGTAGCTGAAGTACCATAAGAAATTTTCATTTTTTCAGGATACTGTGTCGTTCCTGTAGCATTAGAATATTTATACTTAATTCTATAGCTCACACCCGCTGTAAGATTAATTCCCTGAGTAAAGAACCATGTATTTGCAGCATTAGAAGTGTTATAAGTATAGTTTAAAACATTCCCGGTAAACCCTGTAGCCGTGGATGTATTCCACACATTTCCTGATCCTGAATTTACAGCTGATGTACAAACCGGTAAAGCAGGTGTGGTAACACTGTCAAAATTTAAAGTATACGGTACATTAACAGAAGTACATGCTGTAGTAAATGTAGCAGCAGTAGTCCAAACACTCTTATCAGCAGTACTGCACACAGAACGAACCCAAACATAATAAGTTGTAGAACTTGTTAAGCCTGATAAAGGCGCAGAAGTAGTAGCGCTTGTACCAGATGCTGTAGTTGAAGCTGTTGGCGCCGTGTTTGTCGTACTGTAATAAAACTCATAGCCATTGCCCGGAGCTGATAAAGGAGCTGTCCATGCAACAGTTGCATTATTTGCACCAATAGCTGAAACCGTAACCGCTGAAGGCTCTACACATGAAGGCATTAATTCATACACAACATCATCAATCAGAATACTGTACCCTGATGGTCCGATATGCTTAAATGCCATTGTGGTAACACCCGCAGGAGCAATAATATTATTAATTGTATAATTATCTACAACCGTTGCACTATTCGCAGTATAGGTAGTACCGAAAGACACGAATGTAGAGGCGTCGGAAGGATTGGTAAGATATCCTACATCTATTTTATCTCCGGCTGTAAAATTTCCTCTCATTTTAAATCTCAAACGATAAGTCCCCAACTGAAGTGTACTTACCGGCGGCATAGAAACTACCGCAGGAGAAGAAACTGAACTGGTATAAATATACATATTATTCGGAGCACTCATTGCGGTGCTTGCCTGAGTATAAGCACTACCGTTTGCGCCTACTTTAGCCCAGCAATTCGGCCATGAACCCGCTGTAACAGTATCAAAGTTTTCAGAAAAAGCTGTTACCGGAGTACATACAGTTGTAAAGTTTCTTTCCGTACATCCGGATGAAGTGGCAAGTGCAGAATAAGCATTTACCGTATAATAATACTTTGTACTGTTCATTAAAGCTGAACCGAAGGTATATGATGTTACATTCCCCAGATCAACATTATTTAAAACATCCGTTCCGCCGGCAGTTGTTCCTACAGATATTTTATATCCTGTAGCTCCCGTTGAAGCTGTCCAAGTAATGGTTGGCGTTACAGAAAGACCTACTGCAGCAGCTGCAGGAGCTGTAACAGCCGGACAGGAAATATTAGCAGTTGTAAAAGTTCTTTCTGAGCAGGCAGCAGAAGGAATGGCACCGTTGTAAGAGCTTACCGTATAATAATATTGTGTATTAAACTGCAAAGCAGATGCAAAAGTGTACGTGGTAACATTCCCCAGATCAACATTGTTGACTACATCAGTTCCTCCTGAAGTAGTTCCTACAGAAAGTCTGTATCCTGTAGCTCCACTCACTGCATTCCAGTTGATAGCAGGAAGCACGGAAACTCCTGTAGCCGCAGCTGTCGGAGCTGTAACTGCAGGACATGCAGGCACTGGGTTAGGAGCAAGACCTAACAAAGTAACTACAGACTGCGTTGCAGATCTTGTCCCGGTCTGAGTAATAGAGGCAGGATTCGGGTTGGTAGTGTCATTTCTGTAATACAACGTTTTGTTTGTCCCGCTGGTATAGGTATAAAAAACTTCACCTCCGTTATCACCGGCTTTATTTTCATCAACCGCAATCACAAGGTTGTTTACGTTATCGTAAGCAAAAGGCGATGAAAGTGTGATTTCCACAATACCCGCATTATTGGTTACTGTTCCGCTGTAAACCTGTGTCATTGCACTGGTAGGAATCCAGTCGGTAGTTGAGGAAAAAGAAGTTTTTGTAGTCTGTCCCAAATAAACAACCACATCATTTGAGTTGGTAAGACTGGCAGAAGCACTTAAATAAAATCGTAATCCTGTAATATTCCCTGCTCCGGCAGCATTGATATCGCTTTTAAGCAAAATCTGCTGGGCATAGCTGTACCCGTAGTAAGTACTCCATGGGACGGTGGCCACAGTTGTGGAGACACCACCCGATGTCGTTCCAGACCCTAAGGTAATCTGAGCCGACATTAATGTACCCAAAAATAAGAGGTACGTAAGTAAATGTTTTTTCATACTTAGTTAATTAAAATTAGGTGGTAAAAATATTAATTTAATTATATATTATCAAATATTATAATGAAATTTTTAATAAAATTTATATATCAACTAAGATAATTCAATAAAACTAAACAAATATTTGATTTTTGATAATTTATCCCTGATTGTTGATATATTTATATAATTGATTATTAATAATATAAAATTCAAATACATATTAAATCAATCCCAACCTCTTCATTTATACAAAAAAAATAACGGCCAAAAATGGCCGCTATTTAATATATGATGATGCTATTATTTTTTAATTGATTTTACTGTTTTTTGAGTTCCATCTTTTAAGTATAGCGTAATCATGTACATTCCTGATTTTAAATCGGCTAGATTAAGCTCAGATCCAGGCTTTTCAATTGTCTTTATCAATCTTCCGGAAAGATCCGTAACAGAAACCGATTTTACATTATCAACCTCTGAAATATTCAGCACATCAGAGAAAGGATTCGGAAATACCTTAATACCATCTTTTAAGGCTGAAGTTTCTGAAGTTCCAAGGCAAGAAGAGTTTACGATTACATTAACCGGCTGTCTTGCACTTTCACAACCAGCAGTTAATTGCCAATCATAAAAATAATAATATGAAGTAGAAGTGGTATTACCTGAACAGCAATTACCATTGGTGATCGTCATTACACCCGGAACGGAAAGCGGATATGCTCCCCAAGATGCTCCCGATTCTCTTACCAAACTGCTAACCCCTCCCGTTCTGCTCATCATCATTAATTTATAATTGCTTCCCGGTGTTACGGAAAAATTCAGAGGAACAAACGTTTTTACATAAGGAGCCGTTGTACCTGTAAGATTTACCGTAACAGTCTGTAAGGTAACTGCCGGACTAACATTTCCATCCTGTAAAGCGATGACAACCGTTCCCGCGCCTGTGCCTATAGGATAAACATACACCCCATTGATTGTAAAACTGGAAGTAGCATCAAAAAACAATCCCGCCTCTAAAGTATATCCACTCGTGGATATCGCATTTGCCAATCCTGCACTTGGGGGATTAGTCCCGGTTTTTGCCGATACATAATATGTAGTATTTGCTGAAATCACAGGTGTTGTGTAAGAATTCCCGGTACTTAAGACATTTCCTCCAGTAGCAGCATCATACCATGTAACAGTAGCACCTGAATCTGCCGTAGCCGATATGGTAGCCGAACCTGAAGCCCCACAAACAGTTGCCCCATTTACACTTAGGATAGCAGGAGGCTGACATGACGTTGCAAATGAAGATACTGTAGACCAAACACTCTTATCCGATCCTGAGCACACCGATCTTACCCATACGTAATAGGTTGTAGCAGGAAGCAAGCCACCAATTGATGCCGAAGCCGTTGTTGAAGTGACAGAATTTGATGCATCCAAAACCGTACTTGATGTAGGCGCAGTATTTGACGTACTGTAATATACTTCGTAACCATTACCCGGAAGTGCTGAAGGCGGAGTCCATGATACTACAGCTCCATTAGTGGTTACCGTTGCTAAAGGAACCGTTAAACCTGTAGGAACTATGCATGTTGGCGGCGCCCAGTTAAATGTTAATCCCGGAACAGGAAAACTCGTATTATCTCTCGCAACACTTGCACTGTTGGTAGTTCCGGCTGTTGTAGAATCCCACGGACTACCTGCCGCACCGGACCTGTTATTAAAATCAGCATTTGAAGCCCCTCTCAAACCAACCTGATTGGTTCTTGATGTCGTGTTAATATTATAACCCGGCCCGTAAACTATCGAAATACGGTTAGAAGTTTCAGCCAGCCTTAACTGAAAATTAAGATGATTACTTCCGGTTACCGCTGTACTGTAATCATTATATCCGATCCATTCAATAACAAAAACCCTGTTTGGAGCAACTCCTTCAACAGCGGTAAAAATCTTACCTGATCCATAACGCACTACAGCAGACGAAGAGCTGGATGTTGCAGGAGCAGACATGGTAATGGTTCCGGCAGTTTCATCAAAAGCCGTTACAGTGGCTCCCGAAGGAATTCCATTGACATTATTGAGCTGTTTTCCTATTTCAATACCTTTAAAAGAAGCCACATTGGTAATGATATCAGATCCGCTTGTGGTAACTCCGGAAGTAATAAATACACCCCACAAATCTCTGTTCATAACACTTACAGCTCCAGAAAATCCGGTAGTTGAAGATATTAAAGAACTGGCAGTACTGGTAGTAGCACCAAATGTTGCCCCTCCATTTGAATTGACAAATATTGAGGTATAATCTACCCCGTTAAAATTAAAATTAAAAGGAATAGTAACCGGCCAGCCTGCTGTATCATTAGTAGTTGATGTTGTAGCCTCACTCCCGGAAACAACCGTACCTGAAGAAGCAATACTATTGAATGTGCCTGTAGTCTGAGCAAATACATAGTTATTCACCTGCGCATTCATCGTCTGTACAGCTCCAAAGAATGCAAGGGCAATAATTCCCGTTTTTTTTAAGCCAAGACACCATTGCCACGGACTCGTGTAAAGTTTTCTCATAAAGATTCTTTTAAATTAGATTTTAAAAATAGCAAATAAAAAATATTTACTGTAAATTTTTGCTAATTTATTTTAAATTTAAATAAAAATAAATGATTTAAATTACAGAAAACGTAAATAAATTCAAAATATAGTGAATAAAACATAATTTAAATGTGGTATCATTTTTTTAAGAATCAGCCAAGTATTTACAAAACAACAGCGCGGCCTTCAGGCCGCGCTTTTTATAATATTTTAAATATTTAATTCAGATAAAATTCATATTTGCTAAGCAGTTGAATTTCCTTAATCAGTTCTCCACTGAGATGTACCGAATGCTTCATCGACTGAACTTCAATATGCTCTTCCCGATCATCTTCGGTATTTTTGATATAGAATTTCAGTTTCTGATCTCCCTGATTACGTTCCAGAACACTTCTGAAAAAAGTAAGATCTTCAGGCCTGAAATCCATCACATCCATGACCAGAGAAATGCTTTTGGCAAACCGTTCAAATGCTTCCTGAAGTTCAATCACCTCGTTTACATTCACGAAAACCCTTCCGTCTTTTACCTGTGCAAATTTAATCTTAAAGATCACAAAACGCTGAACTTCCAGCTTTTCTTTCAAACGCATATAATCCCTGTCTCCGAGCCGGAAAGAATAGGACCCAGAATAATCTTCAAGGGTAACAAAAGCAACCTTTTCACCGCTTCTGAAACCATCCTGCACACGATATTCAGTAATCAGTCCCGCGACCGTATATTCTTTACCACCTCCGCCATTTTCTCTTTCTTTCTGGATCGTTTTCCAGTCTTTCTTCTTCTCTTCAAACAATTCTTCCTGCTTGCCGGCAAAGGCTTGTTCTTTATAAGCATCTACCTCATCCAGATTAAGAAAATGAAAAACTCCTTTTGGCTCTGCCTTTTTCGTGACTTCTTCAATAATCTCTTCCTCCTCACCTGCAACAATATCATCGGAAACAATTTCTACAAGCTCAGTAACATCTTCAGGAGCATCCTGCTCAAGGATAGGAGCTTCATCCACTACCAGTTTTACTTCTTCCTCTTTTTCCAAAACAGCCTTTTTAGAAAGCTGTCCCTGCATAAACTGGTATTGATACCTGAACTCATCCAGAGGATGTGCGGAAAGATAGAATCCTATAATTTCCTTTTCTTTGTTCAGCTTATGCATATTCGGCCATTCCGGGCAGGGCGGCAGTTTGGGCTGTTCGATCTGAACTTCTTCCGCAAAATCTGCAAAAAGAGAATTTTCCATCTCATTTTTACTCTCCTGAAAGCTTTGTCCGTATCTGATCAGTCTTTCCAGATTGGTTCTCCCGGCCATATCTATATCGAAATACTGGCCCCGGTGGAAAGAATCCAGCTCATCAAAAGCTCCCGCCAACACCAAACTTTCCGCCACTCTTTTATTCATCTGCGAAGGAAGAATTCTTTCAAAGAAATCATAAATATTTTTGAATCTTCCGTTTGCTCTTTCCCTTGTAATAGCTTCACTCGGCCCTTCACCAATACCTTTAATCGCTCCTAATCCGAAACGGATCTGTCCTTTTTCGTTTACCGAAAATTTATACTGAGATTCATTAACATCCGGACCCAATACATCAACACCCATACTTTTACAATCTTCCATGAACATGGTAATCGAGTCGGTATTATTAATGTTGTTGCTCATTACACTTGCCATATATTCTGCCGGATAATTGGCTTTCAAGAACGCTGTCTGATAAGCAATAAACGCATAACAGGTAGAGTGTGATTTATTAAAGGCATATTCAGCAAAAGCTTTCCAGTCGTTCCAGATTTTTTCTAATCTTTCTTCATCAAGATTGTTTTTTCTTCCGCCTTCGATGAATTTCGGATACATTTTATTAAGAACGTCAATCTGCTTTTTACCCATTGCCTTTCTCAGCGTGTCCGCCTCACCTTTTGTAAAGTTGGCCAATTTTTGTGATAAAAGCATTACCTGCTCCTGATAAACGGTAATTCCGTAAGTTTCCTTTAAATATTCTTCAGTTTCGGGTAAATCGTAAACAATTTCTTCAATGCCATGTTTCCTGTTGATAAAGTTCGGAATATATTTTATCGGACCCGGACGGTACAAAGCATTCATGGCAATAAGGTCAGCAAAAACCGTTGGTTTAAGCTCCCTCATGTATTTCTGCATCCCGGGACTTTCATACTGGAAAATCCCGATGGTTCGTCCTTCTTTAAAAAGTTGATAGGTTTTAGCATCATCCAAAGGAATTTCGTCTGGATCAATATCCACGCCATGTCGTTCTTTTACGAGCTTCAAGGCATCTTTAATAATGGTAAGTGTTCTAAGGCCCAGGAAGTCCATCTTTAGGAGACCGGCACTTTCAGCAACAGAGTTATCAAATTGTGACACCAAAATATCCGCATCTTTTGCCGCAATCGTTACCGGAACCAAGTTACTCACATCTTCAGGTGTAATAATCACCCCACAGGCATGGATCCCTGTATTCCGGATACATCCCTCCATCTTTTTTGCACTTGCAAGCACGTCATGACGAGGATCAGAAGGACTGTCTAAAACCAGTCTCATCTCATCAACGAGCATCTGTTCTTCCGGTTTTAGTTTATCATATTTTGCCAAGGCTTTCGCAATATTCATCCCTGGCGTGGAAGGAATCAGTTTGGCAATATTATTCGTATCAGGAATCGGAACATCCAGTACTCTTCCTGCATCTTTAATAGCAGATTTACCACCCAGAACAGAGTAAGTAATAATCTGCGCTACCTGGCTCTGTCCGTACTTATCGATTACCCATTTAATAATCCGGTCACGGCCTTCATCATCAAAGTCAATATCAATATCCGGCATGGAAACCCTTTCAGGATTAAGGAATCTCTCAAAAAGGAGATCATATTTAATAGGATCCACATTGGTAATTCCGATGCAGTATGCTACAGCAGATCCTGCAGCAGAACCCCTGCCCGGCCCTACCCAAACTCCCATTTTCCGGGCTTCATTACAAAAATCCTGTACGATGAGGAAATAACCCGGATAACCCGTATTGGCGATTACTTCAAGTTCGAAATCGAGACGTTCTTTGATACCTTCAGTTATTCCATTAACTCCATATCTCTTTTTTGCGCCTTCATACGTTAAATAGGTAAGATAAGCCATTTCTCCACGTTTTCCTCCGTCAAGTTCATCTTCAGCATGTATGAATTCCTGAGGGATATCAAATTTCGGAAGCAAAACATCTCTTTTAAGGGTATAAGGTTTGAACTTCGCAGTAAATTCTTCATACGCATCAAAAGCATCAGGATAAGCAAGAAATGCTTCCTTGATCTCATCTGAATTTTTAATGTAATATTCTCCGGTAGCAAGACCTCTTCTTTTACCAAAACCTTTACCAACGGGCGTTGACAACTTTTCACCATCTTTGATACAGCTGACAATATCCTGAATATTGGAATCGTCTCTATTCGTGTAAAACGTTTCGTTCTGTGCTAAAATTTTAACATTATATTTATCGGCAAAATGAAGGAGAACATCATTTAAGTGCTCTTCTTCGGGTAGCTTATGATTCTGAATCTGAACATAAAAATCATCTTTAAAGGTATCTTTCCACCATTTGAACAGTTCTTCTCCTTTTTGCTCCCCGGTATTTAATATGGCATCAGGAATATCTCCATGAATACCTGAAGTTAAAGCGATAACTCCTTCTTTATATTGTGCGATCAGCTCGCGGCTTACTCTTGGAACTCCAAAATAAAATCCTTTCAGGAAACCGATACTGGAAAGTTTTGCCAGGTTTTTATATCCGTTAAAATCTTTTGCCAAAAGGACAACCTGTGTTCTTCGGTCGGGATCATCTTTGGTAAACTGCTTCTGTTCATACCGTTCAGAGATATAAAACTCACAGCCTACAACAGGAATTAACGGCTCTGACACAGGTTCAGCTTCATTAAAAGCTTCGCCTTTCTCTTCCGCTTCCTGTTTTTTTGCTAAATATTCCTTATGCTTTTTAGCACGATCTGAATTTGCTCCTTCCACCGCGGAAACAAATTTGAAAGCACCCATCATATTTCCCAGATCTACCATTCCGACAGCCGGGAAGTTATCATCGGTGGCTTTTTTAATCAGATCATTAATGCTGGAAGTCGCCGATAATGTTGAAAAAACACTGTGATTATCAAAATTGAAATATTTTCCCAGATCAATTTCATCAATACTTCCAAAATCCTGCTGTTTCTTTTTATTATGGAAATCCGCAACCTGCCTTCTGATAACAATATTGAAAGGTTTGATCGGGTCGGGATAAAGCGTTTTAAAATATGTAAGCTGATCTTCAGAAATCTTTAAAACTTCCGCAGGAATAACCCCGATTCTCATCATTTCGAAGAAAACCTGAGCGGTTGCATTTACGTCTGCAGCAGCATTATGAGCTTCATCAAACTTGTGCCCGTACAGCTTTTCGTACAACTCTTCCAGTTTTGGAGGCTTAAATCTGCCACCGCGGCCGCCGCCGAGCTGACAGAAATCTGTACCCAGAACCATGGTATCGGCTCTAGGCTTTTCCTGAAGGTTGTCTTTAATATTTTTACGGTAAAATTCTGCTCCTACAATGTTATAATCAAACTCTACATTGTGTCCGGAAACGACTCTTACTTTTTCTAAAACTTTAGAGAATTCATTTAAAATTTCAGTAAGATCACGACCTTCTTCATTGGCAATCTTCGTAGTAATACCGTGAATTCTCGCGGCGTTGAAGGGAATATCGTATCCTTCCGGTTTTATGATATAATCCTGATTTTCAATAAGTGTCCCATCATCATGATGCAGCTGCCATGCAATCTGAACCATTCTTGGCCAGTTGTCTGAGTCTGAAAGCGGAGCATTGAAATTCTTTGGTAAACCTGTGGTTTCTGTGTCAAAAACTAAATACATGTAATCTTCTAGCTTTTATTTAAAAAGAGAATGTAAAGTTACTTCATTTTTTGATTTCCTGTAAACTTTAAGCCTATTAAATAATCATCAGTTCGTACTAAACTAAATAGCATTAAATACACATTATTAAAAATTTAAGAATCATTAAAATTCAATTAATATTCATTATAGCATAAACAACATTTAATGAAAAATCATGAATCTTATTTACATTTGTTATCGATATTTATATAATCACTAGCGGCATGAGGAAAAATCTAATTGTATTAAGTACATTATTGGGTGTATTGGTATACTCACAGAAAAACAATGAAGTTTTAAGAAGAGAATTTGAACAGCAAAAGATTCAGAATGAGAAAAAGTTTGATCGGTATGCTGAAAAAGTCTACGGGAAAAGTCCGGACGCAGTCACTAAGAAAAAAATAGATTCTCTGAAATCACGGCTTGGAGGTTTTCATTTTGATATTCCTTACTTTTTACAGGAACAGGACACCAGGCAGCTATCCAATTCAAATTCTGATTTACTGAATACAGCCGGCAACGTAACAGGACTGACAGGAGCTTTCAATGGTGAAAACATCAAATATACCATCTTCGACGGCGGAAGAATTTACGGAGCACATACAGCTTTCAATAATGCGCCCGGAAGAATAAGCAATAAGGAGGCAAGTTCCCAGATTTATTCTGATCACTCTACAGGTGTAGGAAGCTTTATAGGAGGAAAAAGTGTTACTTTATCCAACAGTAGCGGTATTGTAGGAAACACAAAAGGAGTTGCCATTAATTCTACGATGGACAGCTATATGTTCGCAACAACCACTTTGCCCGGCAACAGTTCCAGCAGTAATGTTTTTGAAAAAATTATTATTGCATCTCCCAATATTTCCAATCATTCTTATGGTATTAATGCCGGTTGGGATGAAGATTATGACAGCAACGGAAATTTATATTATGTTTACAACGGTTCTAAAAGCGGTAATACATTTTACGATTTTCAGGGAACTTATGATGACAATGATTACAATTATGACGCTCTGGTTTACAATAACCCTTCTTTCATTATTGTAAAATCTGCAGGAAATTCATTCGGTATGGGCCCGAATGGAGGTTCAGCAACAATTCCTAAATATTACAGCACTTCGAACGGCCAGGCCGCATTTGGAAGCAACGACACTCCCCCACCGAATAATTGTTCACAGGGCTACGACTGTATAGGCCCCGGATCATTGGCAAAAAATATTATTGTTGTGGGAGCTACAGACATTATTACCACCAATAATTTCCGTTATACAGATTCATTTGATGTAGCACATTCCACTTACAGTAGCGCAGGTCCCAGAGATGACGGTGGAATAAAACCGGATATCTCTACTGTAGGAACGGACGTTTTGTATGCCGCTAGCTCAGCTTCGGGGAGCTCTCTTTGGGCAGAAGGAAGCGGAACTTCTTTTTCAGCACCTGTTGTTACAGGAATCATAGGATTATGGACCCAAATTTACAAGCAGCTGTTCAATAATGCATTACTTGATGCTGCTTCAGCAAAAGTACTTACTGTTCACTCCGCTTCAGAAGCTGGAAATATAGGACCGGACCCATGGTTCGGATGGGGTTTTATCGATGCTAAAAAAGGAGCAGAATTACTGGTAGGAAAAGCCAATAATACCGTAATTTTCAACAATGAAACTTTAAATAGCGGTGTTAAAAACAGCAAAACCATAATAGCGAGCGGAGGTGAACCATTAAAAGCCACCATTAGCTGGATAGATCCTCAGTATGAACCCAATTATCAGTTTATATCTGATGTTTACAACAACAGATCATCAAAATTAATTAATGATCTGGATTTGAGAATTATAGACCTTACTACGAATACCGTTTATTATCCCTGGAAGCTTAACGCCAACAGTCCTTTAACACCTGCGTCAAAAGCAGACAACACGGTGGATAATGTGGAGCAGGTAGTCATTGACAATCCCGTTGCGGGCAGAAGCTACAGAATTGAAATCACAAACAAAGGTACATTAGTCAACGATTCCGGAAGTACGTCTTCACAGAACTATTCCATTATGGTAACCGGGCAAACACAATCTTCATTGTCAACCAATGACCTTATAAAAAACAACGGAATGGTAATAGCGCCAACGCTTACAAAAGATTTCGTAAAAGTCTTAAAAGCCCCTAAGAAATCCGTTTATAATGTTTATGATCTTTCCGGAAAAAAACTTCAGACCGGAATTTTCAAAAATGAGGAAGAAACCATTGACCTGACACCTTATATCAAAGGAGTATATATTATAGAAGTTAAAACAGAGAAAGATACTGTTTCTAAAAAAGTAATTAAAGAATAACATTATCATTATTTTTATTTAAAACGCTCAAAACACTAACACTTGTTAGTGTTTTGTTTTTTTGTTTATCTTTGCTTTCTATGGAAAATACACTTCACGAGAAAGTTTCACAGGAGATTCTGCTAAAAGCATATAATCATATGATGCTTGCCAAGGCAATGGCAGACATTTACGAAGAAAACAGAAATGTTACCAAATATGTTCATAGCACTTCAAGAGGTCACGAAGCGATTCAGCTGGCTACTGCTTATCAATTAAAAAAAGAAGACTGGGTATCCCCTTATTACAGAGATGAAAGTATTCTTTTAGGAATAGGTTTCGAACCCTATCAGCTGATGCTGCAATTGCTGGCTAAAGCCGAAGATCCTTTTTCAGGAGGAAGATCTTATTATTCCCATCCTTCTAGCAGGGACGAAAACAAACCTAAAATCATTCATCAGAGTTCCGCAACCGGAATGCAGACCATTCCTACAGCAGGAGTGGCACAAGGTATAAAATATATTCAGGACTTTAATCTGCAGCACTTTGAAAACAATCCTGTTGTTGTATGCAGCCTCGGAGACAACTCCGTTACGGAAGGCGAAGTGAGTGAAGCGCTTCAGTTTTCAGCATTACATCAGCTTCCGATTATTTTCCTGGTACAGGATAACGAATGGGGAATTTCTGTAACCAAAGATGAAGCAAGAACCTGTGACGCTTACGATTTCGTGGCAGGTTTCACAGGCCTTAGCAGAATGAGAGTGGATGGTACCGATTTCATTGAAAGTTTTGAAGTCATGAAAAAAGCGGTTGATTTTGTGCGTAATGAGAGAAAACCTTTGGTTGTCTGTGCAAAAACTGTCCTTATCGGCCATCATACTTCCGGAGTACGAAGAGAATTTTACAGAGATGAAGAAGATCTGGCAAAACACAGAGCTAAAGATCCGGGAGAAATCCTTAGAAACCAGTTGCTGGATTCCGGTGTTGATGAAGAATTATTAAAACAAATTACCAAAAAAGCCCGTCTTGAAGCCGAAGAAGCCTTCGACAGAGCAAAAAATGCCGAGGATCCGAAACCTGAAACGGTAATGCAGCATGTGTTCGCACCGACTCCGATTACGGAAGAAACAGGAACACGTGAGCCTGCAGGTGGTGAAAAGATTGTAATGGTAGATGCTGCCATACATGCTATTCAGGAATTGATGTGGAAACATCCGGAAGCTTTGCTATACGGACAAGATGTTGGAGAAAGAATCGGTGGTGTCTTCCGTGAGACGGTAACATTAGGAAAAAAATTCGGCAGTAAAAGGGTTTTTAATACCGCTATCCAGGAAGCTTATATCATTGGTTCCACTACCGGAATGAGTGCGGTTGGCCTGAAACCGATCGTTGAAGTTCAGTTTGCCGATTATATCTATCCGGGAATCAACCAATTGATCACGGAAATCTCGAAATCGAACTATCTGAGCCAGGGAAAATTCCCGGTCAGCAATATCATCCGTGTACCGATCGGCGCTTATGGCGGCGGCGGACCATATCACAGCGGAAGCGTAGAAAGTATTCTTGCCAACATTAAAGGAATAAAAATCGCTTATCCAAGCAATGCGGCAGATTTTAAAGGTTTACTGAAAGCGGCCTATTACGATCCGAATCCGGTAATTATGCTGGAACACAAAGGTCTTTACTGGAGTAAAGTTCCTGGAACGGAAGATGCAAAAACAATAGAGCCGGCGGAAGATTATATTTTACCTTTCGGTAAAGGAAAAGTAATCATTGAAGCCGATAAAGATGAAACGGAAAAAGGCAGAACTTTACTGGTTGTTACTTACGGAATGGGGGTTTACTGGGCTAAAGAAGCAGCGAAAAATTTCGGCGGAAAAGTGGAAGTTATCGATTTAAGAACATTGATTCCTCTTGATGAAGAATTGATTTTTGAAAGAGTAAAAGCGCACGGAAAATGTATCGTTTTAACGGAAGAGCAGCTTAACAACTCTTTTGCGGAAGCTTTTGCACACAGAATTTCCAAAAACTGTTTCAGGTATCTTGATGCTCCGGTAGAAACGATGGGATCGCTTGACGTTCCGGCAGTTCCTATTAACCTTGTGCTGGAAAAAGAAATGTTGCCAAACGCTGAAAAGCTGAGCGCCAAAATTGAAGAAATGCTGAAATATTAATTTACAATAAAAATAAAATTGAGCCTCTAAAAATTTTTAGGGGCTTTTTTGTATGCTTTTTGTTACTTTTAATAATCTTTAAAAAAAGCATATCTTTTATGATCACTACAAAATATGTCAATTACAGGCAGGTTCTCAATTTATCGGGATTTCATCTTATTATGATTTCCATTTGGTGTACTTTGATTGCCATTCTTTTTCATTTTTTCAATTGGCATTGGATGATCATTCCCTGGGTTCCGGTAGCATTGATCGGTACGGCAGAAGCTTTTCTGGTTGGTTTTAAAAACAATCAGGCCTACGACAGATTGTGGGAAGCCAGGAAAATATGGGGTGGTATTGTAAATTCCAGCCGTATGCTCGGCTCCATGGTCTCTGCATTTGACACGGGAAACGATGAAATCGGAAAGTTCGATCTTGAAGACCGACGGAAAAAAATAGTGTACCGACACATTGCGTGGCTCTATCAATTGCGCGAACAGCTTTTGATTCCTACAGAATGGGAACATATTAAAGTGGAAGAAGACCAGCTAAAAAGTGTAGATCAGAAACGTAATCGTTTAATTAAAGCAGGTTTTCCAGATTATGGAAGAACTCCGATATTCCTTAATAAATATCTATCCGAAGATGAGGCAGCAATTCAGTCTGAATACAAGAATTTTGCAACCCATCTTATCGCACAACAATCAAAAGATATTAACGAATTAAAGAATATGGGTGCCATTTCAGGATTTAATCACATGCAGCTTCAGGACTGCCTGAACGAATTTTATACGTTACAGGGACAAGCTGAGAGAATCAAGAAATTCCCGTTGCCAAGACAGTTTGCCAGCACCGCTTTTGTATTTAACGTTATTTTCATCATGCTGCTTCCGCTAGGTCTGGTAAGCGAATTTGCCAAATTGGGAGACTGGGGCGTCTGGGCCTCAATTCCTTTTTGCATTACAATTGGATGGATTTACATCATTATGGAACTGGTAGGTGATTATTCTGAAAACCCTTTTGAAGGGCTCATGTTTGACATTCCGATGTTGTCCATCTGCAGGACGATAGAAATCGACCTGCTGCAAATGACAGGTGATACCGAACTTCCGGATCCGATTGCTTCTAAAAATGGTGTTCTGGTATAATCTAAAACTATTATTGAAGTAACAAACTGCGGCCTAGCCCCGATTGCAGCTTTGTCTGAGCTCATTTTTTGGTATTGGCGCGGCGGCTTCGCCGCGCCAATACCAAAAAATAGCGAGTGCGGAAAGCGGGAATAGCTTCAAATATTATATTCACAGAACAATCGCCGTTGTATTTTTCACTTCAGAGATCATAAAAGAGCTGTGGGTGCTTGCAATATGCTGTAATGTGGTAAGTTTGGAAAGCATGAAATTCCGGTAATCTTCCATATCCTTTACTGCGATTTTCAGAATATAATCATAGTCTCCGCTTACGTGGAAACATTCTGTAACTTTATCCAGGTTCATGATTTCCCGTTCGAACTGCAATACATATTCTTTTTTGTGCTGGGTTAATTTTACATGGCACAAAACAATAAAATCACGGTCGATTTTATGGCGGTTGAGAATAGCGACATATTTGGAAATAACTCCTGTATTTTCCAGTTTCCTGATGCGTTCATAAACAGCAGTTACAGACAAACCCAGCTTGTAGGACAGCTCTTTGGTGGTCTGCTTTGAATCTTCCTGTAAATAAAGGAGCAATTTTTTATCCGTATTATCCAGTGCCATAGATATTTTTTTGTTAAAAATTTACATTTATCAAATATAATAAACTTTATTTCTATCAGATTGATATTTAATAGATTTATATTCTGTAAAATCAATTTTTCCTTGTAAAAAAGAAGGAATACTTTCATTTTAGCATCGGAAAAAAATTAAATAGTTATGAAAGATTTTAACGCGGCAAATGAAATTCAGGATTTACAGTATTTCGGTGAATTTGGCGGGGTAAACCCATCCATTTCAGACAGTTCTACCTATACCTTCCTCTCCGCAAAAACAATGTTTGATACATTTGAGGGAAATGCGGAAGGCTGTTATCTGTACTCAAGGCATTCTTCTCCTATGAATCTGTATCTTTCCCAGGCCCTTGCCAAAATGGAAAATACGGAAGCAGCCAATGTTACCGCTTCAGGTATGGGCGCCATTACTTCGGTTTTATTACAGGTATGTAAAAGCGGAGACCATATTATTTCCAGCAGAACAATTTACGGAGGAACCTATGCTTTCATGAAAAATTTTCTTCCGCCATTTAATATTGAAACTACATTCTTAGACATCAATAATTTTGATTCTATTGAAAAAGCTATAAAGCCGAACACAAAGATTATATACTGTGAAAGTGTAAGCAATCCCCTCCTTGAGGTTGCCGACCTGAGAAAATTATCTGAAATCTGTAAAAAGCACAACCTGAAACTTATTGTTGACAACACCTTCTCACCACTTTCCATCTCCCCTTCATTACTGGGAGCGGATATTGTGATTCATTCCCTTACGAAATTCATTAACGGAAGCAGCGATACGGTGGGCGGTGTATATTGTGGAACCCAGGAATTCATCAACGACACCAAAAATGTGAATACCGGAGCATGCATGCTGTTGGGACCTACCATGGACAGCCTGCGTTCTGCAAGTATTCTGAAAAACCTCAGAACCCTTCACATCAGAATGAAACAGCACAGCCACAATGCCAAGTATCTTGCTGAAAGATTTGAAAATGACGGATTGAAAGTTTCATATCCCGGATTGAAATCCCACAAAAACCATGAATTAATGAAAAGCATGATGCATGAAGAATATGGTTTTGGAGGGCTGCTGACAGTAGATACAGGAACTACCGAAAAAGCCAACGAACTGATGGAAATGATGCAGCAGGAAAACCTGGGATATCTTGCGGTAAGCCTTGGATTTTATAAAACTTTATTCTCATGTTCGGGAAGCTCAACTTCTTCTGAAATACCGGAGGAAGAACGTGCCGAAATGGGAATCTCAGATGGCCTGATCCGTTTTTCCATCGGTCTCGATCATGATATCAAAAGAACTTACGAAAAGATGCGGGAATGCATGCTCAAAACAGGCGTTCTCAACCATGAAACCATATTTACATCTTAATTTCCTTTCAAAAAGCTGTTGTTCACTCAACAGCTTTATTTTTTTAATAAAGTTTAACGCTTTACTGTTATCTTAAAAGCATCCAGACATAGTTTTTGAAATGCATTGCTGAGATACCTTCTAAGATGAGAAACTTAATGCATTAAATGAAAATTAGACCATATATCTGCAAAATCTGTGGAATCTGCGGGAGAAAAATCAAGAGTTTGAAAATATTAAACAACAAAAGACGGATGATTAAGGTTGAAAGATAAAGCCTACAAAATTTTAAAATTTACATATTTTGAAGTAAAGCATTTTAATATAAAAATTGTTGCTGAGATTCTTCCCGAATGACAATGTGTACGTTTATAAAATAATTTAAATTAATTTTTATGAAAATGTTTCGGGAACGCTTCCTCCGGCTTCATCCTGAAAACATTTAACAATATCCATGATTTTAAAAATCCGTAACCATAAGAAAACATCTGGATATAAGTGGATATTACCGCCATTCCGGCAATACTGATATTTTTGGTGACAAATAATGCATGAAAGAGAACCATAAAAGTATACAGACCGTAAAAGGCAAGGATAATTCCTTTTCCCATAATAAAATATTCCAGGAAGCCCATAATGTAACCCAATAGAAACAAAGTAGGAAAAGCAAATGATATTTTCACATAATTCGGGTGCCGCTGATTCAGGATGGGCCTTGCGCAACCGAACTGATACACCTGTTTTGAGAATTTCCCGAAGTCTACCCTTCTCTTGTGATAAACAGCAATATTATCGAAAAAAGCAGTGGTATATCCGTTTTCCCAAAGTGTCATGGAAAGATCCGGATCCTCTCCTATCCGCATTTCAGAGAAACCGCCTACTTTGTCAAAAACTTCTTTTTTTACTCCCATATTAAAGCTTCTCGGCTGGAACTTCGATACCGCTTTTTTATTTCCTCTGATTCCGCCGGTGGTAAAAACGGAAGTCATGGAATAGGAAATCGCTTTCTGCATCAGGTTAAAGCCTTTATGCGCCTTATCTGCCCCGCCGAAAGCATCACACGGAATTTCAACAATATCCTTTTTGATATTTTCGATATAATCTTTTTCTACAATAACGTCACTGTCTACAAAAACCAGCCATTCATTGGCAGCTCTCCTCGCCCCGTAATTTCTCGAAAGTCCCGGGCCGGAATTATCTTTCCTGAAGTATTTTATCGATAAAAAGCTTTCGAAATTTTGAATCACAGGACGGAGGTCTACCAATGAGCCATCATCCACAATGATTATTTCAAAGTCTTTATCGGTTTGGGAAGTCAGGGAAGTGAGGAGCTCAAAAAGCTCATCTTTACGGTTAAAAATAGCAACAACTATGGAAATGGTAGGACTCAAATCTGAAAATTTTTCAAAATTACTTATTCATGAAGGAATGCGCAACGCATTTATGATAATTTATAACTTGAAAGGAGGATTTAACAGAATTAGATCAGGATATTAGAAAACACTTTTCTAATACTGTGAAATTTTAAACAAAATAAATTGGCATTTTAAACAAAACGAAAAAAAACTGTCTAATCTACCTTTGCCTCAATTAATAAAAATATTTAAAAATGAGACTTAGTAAATCACAACGTCCTATCAATTCGGGATTTAATGCACAATCAACAGCAGAAGAAGTAATCAGCGGAATTAATTTATCCGGAAAAACGGCAATTGTAACGGGAGGTTATGCCGGAATCGGACTTGAAACAGTAAAAACACTCACAGAAGCCGGAGCCTACGTCATTGTACCCGCGAGAGATCTTGAAAAAGCAGGAAAAAATCTTTCAGGCTTAAACAATATCGAAATTGAAAAACTGGACTTAATGGATCCGCAGTCTATCAGTAATTTTGCAGACCGGTTTTTAAGTTCCGGCAGAAAACTGGATCTGCTGATCAATAACGCCGGCATTATGTGGGTTCCTTTGAGAAGGGACAGCCGAGGAAATGTTTCATCTTACGGGCACCAGATGTCGCCATTTGACTTTAATGATCCCAATTTCGAGCACAGGACCTATGAAACACTGCTGGGTTACGGGCAATCGAAAACAGCCAGCAATCTTTTTGCAGTGGCTCTTGATGAAAGAGCAAAAAAATTCAATGTCCGTGCCTATGCTGTACATCCCGGTTCAGTATACGGCACAGATCTGGGAAGAGAAGAGCCCATCGATCTGTATATCCAGATGGGAACTCATGATGCAGACGGGAAAATAAAACCTGAAGTTCAGGCTCAATTAAAAACCATTCCGCAAGGAGCTGCCACAACAATTTGGTGTGCTACAAGTCCGGAACTTAAAGATATCGGTGGCGTGTATTGTGAAAACTGTGACATCGCTGAAATTGATCGCGGACAAATTGAACACAGATATGGCGACCCATCAACAATCAGGGGAGTTCAACCCTACTCCATAGATTTGAATTTGGCAGAAAAGCTCTGGATCCTCAGCGAAGAGATGACCGGTATAAAATTCGAAGCGGAATAATTCTTTTAATTAAATTTACCCAGGAAAATGTTTACCTATGGATTTTCAAATTAAATACATCACTCCGGATATCAAGCTTTCAACGTATGACGACAAACTCTTCAAAACAGAAACGGTTTTTGAATTTCACATGCTGGTCTGGTTTATCTCAGGGGAAACAAAAATCATTCAGGCAGACAAATCGTATCTTTTCAAAGCCGGTGACATTTTCCTGATTCCCAGAAATCATCTCGCAACCATCATCAATTATCCAAAAAACGGACTTCCGCACAAAGCGGTAGTCATGCACCTCACCACAGAACGGCTGAAGGATTTCTATTCTAATATTGAAACGCCGAAAAAAGATTCATCTGAAAAAACGACCATTCGTAGTTTTGAAAAACATCCTTTATTGGAAAGCTGTCTCGCATCACTCATTCCCTATTTCGACCTTACGGAATCTTTTCCCGAAAATATTGCAGCATTAAAAATTACGGAAGCCATAAGTATTTTAAGGGCAATCGATAAAACTATTGATTCCATTCTCGGTAATTTTGAAGAACCCGGAAAAATCGATCTGGTGGACTTTATGGAAAAAAATTACATGTTCAATATGCCGCTGGAGAGATTCGGGTATTTAACAGGAAGAAGCCTGTCTACCTTTAACAGGGATTTCAGAAAGGTTTTTCAGGTAACACCGCAACGGTGGCTTACCCAGAAACGGCTGGAACTTGCATTTTATCATCTTTCTGAAAAAAGTAAAAAACCGTCGGATGTTTTTATGGAAGTTGGCTTTGAAGATCTTTCGCATTTCTCTTATGCCTTTAAAAAACAATACGGTTTTGCTCCGTCACTGGTAAGATAATATTAATAGTACCGTCTCAAAAGTCAACTATTTATTTTTGTCATTCTGAGAGCAGCGAAGAATCTCTAAGCCAATCATTAAGATTCCCAATTAAACAATCAGAATATTCCTGATTTAAAATAAATCCACAGAAATACAGATACACACACTGTGGCTACCGAAAGACTGAAAAACAGCCACTGAAAAACGCTTTTAAAATAATACTTTCCCAAAAGATACAGCACAAAGAAAATAACCATCGATACTGCGAAGCCTAAAACCGAAGCTATAGCAACGGACTGGATATAATTTCCTGAAACAGTAGGATTTCTAAAAACAAAAAAGAAAAGAACAGCTGAAATAAGATACAATACTGCGCTTACCTTTTCAAAGACATATTTTCTTTTCTTCTTCTTATCAGGCAGATCATAATGAATCGAGTCTGAAGAACCACCATTAAACAGGTTAAGCGCATTACCACACAGGTCTAAAAATCAAAAAAGTCGAAATTCATAGGTTGAATTTCGACAAATTTAAAAATTTATTCGGTACACCGGAAAAAGCTTCCGGGTAATTTTATTTCACCAGCTGAATTTCCGCTGCGGAAAATCCTTTCGGTGATTTTTCTTTCTCGTAAGAAACTTTGTTTCCTTTTTTCACAGGTTCTGCACAGTTGTTACTGTGGAAGAAAATATTTTCCTTCGTTTTGTCTTCCGTGATAAAACCGTATCCTTTTTCGCTTAAAAAAGTAACGATTCCTGTTTTTCTGAGTTCCTCCGCCTCAATAGGAGCTGCACCCAACTGGATGTCATCAATGTTGATCTCAGCTTTTTCCCCCTGATCCGGTGGAGTTGAAGTCAATTGACCGTTTGCGTCTACATACATAAACATCTCGTCAAGACTTTTACCTTTGTTGTTGCTCGATTTACGCTCTTCACGTTTCAGAGCTTTTTCCTTTTGTTTTTGAACTTTCTTTTTGAAATTTTCTTTTTTAGAAAAAGAATCCGCCATATATTATTATAAAATTTAGTTGTTACATGAATACATTTTTCCGTTGCAGGAAAAGAAATAAAAAGTTTGAATAAGATCTCTGATTATGCCTTAAATAAGTGCTTAAAATGAAATAGTATTAAAATCTGTCAGCTGTAAAAGCAAAAAAAACCGATTGAAAATAGAAATCTAAACTGTTACAGAGAAAGGTTGTTTCCTTTTATTATCATACAAAGATACGAAAAAACATCCAAACTTCCTATTAATGAATTGGATCTCAATTTGTTTTTAGCCTAAAGCTTTATGAAATAGCATACATACGAGCAAAAAATCACATGAATGAACGACCTCAAAAGTCAAATCAATTTTTACGCGTTCTGTCATTGCTAAAAACAAAGGATTTTTTTTATCCAAACATTACGGTTTTTAATTGTTTTTATGAATTTGATGTAAATTATTAATATATTCGACAAATTAATAAAACTATGAATATTCAAAAAGAACTGGAAGAGAATAATATTATTGTTTTTGCAGGATCTGGCTTGTCTAAATCCTTGAACCTGCCTAATTGGAATAATATGGTTATTCAAAATATTAAAAATATTAATAAACCACATTTAAATCCATTTATAGATCTATTAAATAATAATACAATGTCAGCATTAGATGTGTTGGAATATTTAAAAACAGATGAAAATGAGATATACAATTATATCGGTTCTAATTTTAAAATTAGAAAAGATTGTAATCTTCAACTACATGAAAAGCTTCTAAAATTAAGCAATAATAAAGTTATTACAACTAATTATGACAATGCTTTTGAGCTAGCAGCAAATAATGAAATAATTCCATCAAAACCAACATCTAAATACACTATAAATAATATTAATAAAAATAGTAATGGCTTTATTTTTAAATTACACGGAAGTTTTGATGAACCTGATAATTGTATAGTTTTTAAGGAGGACTATGAAAAACTATATTCTTCTGATAATAATGAAGCCGCTCCGGAAAAATTAAAAAGTTTATTTACAAATTCGACATTTTTATTTATAGGTTTTAGCTTTAGCGATCCGGATATTAATTTAATATTTGATAAAATGAATAAGACCTTTGGCGGTAATAATAAACACTTTATAATAACTCCCGATGCCAAGGCCTTTGAAAAATATGATTTCCTTAATATAATTGAAATAGAAGATTATTCAAAATTAGAAACTAAAATCGATGAATTAATCAGTTTCAAAAAAGATATTATTCCAACACAAATTAATTTAAGCCAGCAGATTAAAATTGAACATAAAGTAAAAAAAATAGTCATACTTTATCCAGATATTATTGATCAAAATTATGCTGATGAATATAGAAATACAATTTCTCTATTTGAAAACATAAACGCGGAAATTCTAATCGGGTATCTAAATCTAAATACATTAAACTTAATTGAAGATTACGATTTACTCATAATAATATCAAATGTCTACAAAAACAATATCTATATCGAAGACAAAAATCTTAAAAATATTTTAATCTCTCTTGATGATATTGTAGATAATATAACTAATCCAAGTATACCTATTCTGTTACTAACAAATGAACAAGTAGAAATTAAGCATATAACTCATCCTATTATAAATATTTTTGAATACAAGAATCAAACAATTAAAAAATTTTTACATAAAATTATAACAGAAAAAAAAAATTCATTTACAGATACAAATATTAAGAGTAATGATGTTGAATGGAAAGTTGAATTAGAAAAGGGAAAAACGTTCAAAAATAATTTTTACGGCAATAATCGTAATTTAGATATTGGTAAGAAATGTCTTACTGATGTTATTGGGAGAATTGAAGAACAAAGTAATTTAATATCAAGGTTTTTATTTTTAAACTCATCAAACAAAATTTTAAATATTAAAGCCTCAGGTGGTTTGGGTAAAACAACACTAGTTAAAAAAATATCATACGAATTATACAATAGGGGTTACTATAAAAATGGTGTAAATTTTAAATCTTGTGAAACTATAAAGTCATTTGATGATTTTGAGGAAATAGTTATTGAAGGCTTTAATCTAAAAGATATATTAAATTTCAGAGAATATTTAATTGAAAATTATAGCTCAGAAAAAATAGATTCACTTTTAATATTAGATAATTTTGAGACCGTTGTAAATAATTTAGATAATGAGGAATATTTAAAAGTTATCGAACTTTTGGAATTTACTTCAGATTATTCCAATATAGTTATCACATCAAGAGATATTATAAGCAATAAAGAGTTTGAGGAAGTTTTTACTTTAACACCAATGACAACAGATGATGCGTTAAAACTATTTATGGCAAACTATGGTAATAAAAATTACTCTTCTGAAGATATAAAGATTCTCAGGACAGATATTTTAGAGGATTTACTAGCTAACAATCCATTAGCAATTAAATTAGTTACAACATCTCGTCCAACAATGAAGATTAGTCAACTAAGGGATCAAATCCGAGATCATTTCTTTGAAACTCTAAATGAAGAGTATTCAGACGTCTTTAAAAATACTGCCGATTTAAATATTGAGAGAACAAAATCAATTTTTCAATCTATTAATTATTCTTATACATCATTGAACTCAAGACAGAAATTAGCTTTTGAGTTATTAAGTCTTTTTCCAGATGGGATTAATTTACCAGATTTTAAAAAATGTTTTCAAAAAAGAAAATCGTCAAATAATATCACCGATACGGAAATAAAACAATTAGAAAATAAATCTCTTTTAGAAAATTACAATGGAATATTACAATTACAGCCTATAATCAGAAGATTTGCTGACTTTCAGTTTAACAAACATAAAGATAATAAGCAGAAATATTGTATTGATGCATATCTATATAATCGTTTTATTTTAAAAACTCTACATTTTTACTCACGGAAAAAAAGTGACTCATTTAGCTTAAAATTAAGCTTAAAAGTTAAAAATAATTTATTACAGGTTTTAGAATATATTTATTCTATAACAGGTAATGATTTATTAGGTATTAAAAATTCAATTTTAGAATACATATATGAACTTGAAGACTTTTTAACAAGTACCAAAAATGTACTTTACTTCAACAATAAACTAGAATCAATTATTGAATACTTTTCTGAAATTGAAGATGCTGAAAATCTGATAAAAACAATAATTTTACGAGAATTGTATTATCATGTTGAATTTGATAATTCATATATTGAGATGAAAAAATTACTATCAACTGATGAGATGAAAAATAGAAATATGAGTAATGAAAATAAAAGTGAACTTAAATGGAAAAATTTAATTTCACAAGTACATTCAATGGAGGGAAATACAATAGAATATCTTAAAATGTTTATTAAGAATGATAACTACGATAAAAATCTGTATAGTGACTATCATTACTTAGGAATAGATAATATAAAATATATTAAGAATATTAACTCATTCTATTACTTTGAATATTTATTACGAAGCAGAAGTCTAAATGTAGATGAATTGAAAAAACACATTAGTGATCTTTATATGGAAGAGCACCTTGAGATAATGCAATGCACATATACTTTATCAAAAGTTGAAAAGTTAACACTTAAAGAAATAAAAAAACTTGTCATAACAAATCCCTATACAAAAGGACTTAAAAATCTGATGTTCGCCTTTAATACTGAAGAGACAATTAGCAAAATAACATATTTTAAAGAAGCAATATCAAATTTAAAACATATTAAATATTACTATTTAGAAGCTATATTTTTCTATGCAAAATTTTTAAAAGAAATCGACTCAAAAGATTATGAAGATATCGTACAGGAAGGCCTATCACTTTCTAAATTTTACAAATACCAATATATAAATCATCTATTTGAAAATTTAGATAATAATTTAGACAGTAATTACAATTTTTCTTATTCGTATTTTGGTTTGGATAATTTAAAAAGTTTTGTAGAAACTAATACTCAAAAATGGGAAAAATTTATAGCTGCCCAATAATCTGATAACGTAGATTTTCCAATCACTTCTTAAAAACCCTCGCTCATCAGCCAGGGTTTTTACATACCCTTCACTTAACATAAAATAATAACACCCAAATACTTCCCTCCAAAATTTCTTCCCTTTAAAATAAATTTTATATTTGTTCCACTAACTTAAAAACACAAATGCATATGGAAACAAATCCCGAATTGCAGGGCAATCCTGAACCCGAGAAAAACAATCCAAAAACCGCGAGCGAAGTCGGCCATGCCCGAAATGTCGCCAACCTCCAAAAGCTCATCCAGCAGGTTTCCGTGTACAGTTTGTACAATCCGCCGGTTCCTGAGCTTACCGTAGCCAGCCTTCAGGCACTGTACAATACGGCAACAGCCAAAATAAGCGAAGTGGAAGATAAGCGGAATGCCAACAAAAATGCCATCGCCTTACGTCAGGAGGCTTTTGAGAACCTGAAAGCAACCTGTACCCGCATTGTGAACCGACTGGAAATCCTCGGATTACCACAAGGGACCATAGACCAGGCAAAATCATTGAACCGTTCTATCCAGGGAACCACAAAGAAATCTGTCAAAACAACCGAAACAGGAAAAGAAGCCCCAAAAACTATTTCTTCCTCCAGGCAGTCTTTCACCCAAAGGGCCGATAATTTCGGGGTGCTATTGCAGCTCTTAACAACCATTTCAGCGTATGCCCCCCAGGAAGATGAATTAAAATTAACCAGCCTCAACACTTATAAAAGCGAGCTGGTAAGCGCAACACAGGCAGTAGACCAGACCGAGGCGGAGCTGAATCTTAAACTGATAGAAAGAGATAAAATATTGTATACGGAAGGAACCGGCCTCTACTCGATTGCCCTGAATGTTAAAAAATATATGAAGAGCCTTTACGGTGGCACTTCCCCGGAATATCTGACGGTTTCAGGTATTAAATTTACTGTCGTTTCGAATCAGTAAACTGTAATGAAAAAGCCAGTAAACCAAAGATTCATTCTACAACAATCTATAATTTGATTTAAATCATCCTGATCGAATATTCGGTCAGGATATTTTTATATTCTGCCGCCTGCAAATTATATTTTTGCGTCTGCAAACCATAATATCACAACTGCAATATATATTCTTTTGCCTGTAAATAATATTCTTCAGCCTGCAATTTATATTCCTGCTCCTGTAAACAATATTTTTGCAACTGTAAATTATATTTTCATACCTGTATGATCCATTAATCCGGCATCAATAAAAGTAGTATACAACTTCCGTAGGAACAGCAGCTGTGTAGAAAAATAACAGTACGAAACAGCGGGACTCCGAAGGGGTCCAATCTCTGTAAATCTCAACGATACAATACATAGACGCAGATCGCGCGGATTTGCAATGCGTGTTCCCAACCTTACCCAAACAAAAAACCACCGGAATTCGGTGGTTTCATATAATCGATGATGATAATCTTAAGCTTCGTTAGAAGGATTCTGATCTCCGGCAGGTTTCTCGCCTTCGCCCTCTGGTCTTCTGTTGCCTTCTGGTCTCGCCGGTCTGTCAGCTCTGTTCTGACCTTCCGGTCTAGGACCTCTTTGCTCACCTTCCTTTTTCTCAGGTCTTGGTGGTCTTGGCAAAAGAACTTTTCTGGAAAGCTTCATTTTCTTACGGTCGTCATAACCCATAAACTTTACTTCCACTTCATCTCCTTCTTTGTAAGGTACTTTATCAAGACGAGCCCACTCGATTTCCGAGATGTGAAGAAGTCCTTCCGTTCCTTTTGCGATCGCTACGAAGGCACCGAAATCCATGATCTTAACAACTTTTCCGTTGTACACCTGTCCTACAACCGGTACAAAAGTGATCTCATTGATTTTCGCCACAGCAGCATTGATCTTCTCTCTGTCAGTACCTGCAATTTCAATACGTCCGATTTCTCCGATCTCTTCAATCGCGATCACCGTATCCGTATCTTTCTGCATCTGCTGAATGATTTTTCCACCAGGTCCGATTACCGCACCGATGAAGTCTTTCGGAATTTCCATTACCACCATTTTCGGAGCGTGAGGTTTTACGTCGGCTCTCGGTTCAGCAATTGTTTCCGTGATTTTATTTAAGATGTGTAATCTTCCGTCTCTTGCCTGCATCAACGCTTTTTCCATGATATCCATAGAAAGTCCCTGGATTTTGATATCCATCTGGCAGGCCGTGATACCGTCTGCAGTTCCGGTTACTTTAAAGTCCATATCTCCCAGGTGATCCTCATCTCCTAAGATATCAGAAAGTACGGTAAATTTACCGGATTTCGTATCCGTGATCAATCCCATTGCAATCCCGGAAACAGGTTTTGTAATCTGCACCCCTGCATCCATTAATGCCAATGTTCCTGCACAAACCGTTGCCATGGAAGACGAACCGTTGGATTCAAGAATATCGGAAACAATTCTGATGGTATATGGATTTTCTTCAGGAATTACAGCCTGCAGTGCTCTCTGAGCTAAGTTTCCGTGTCCTACCTCTCTTCTTGAAGTTCCTCTTAAAGGTCTTGCTTCTCCTGTTGAGAATGGAGGGAAGTTATAATGAAGGAAGAATTTCTCATCGTGCTGAGAAATTACACTGTCTACCATGTTGGCATCTTTTACAGAACCTAAGGTTACCGCTGTTAAAGACTGGGTTTCTCCTCTTGTAAAGATCGCAGAACCGTGTGCTCCCGGAAGATAATCAATTTCAGACCAGATCGGACGGATCGTTTGCGGATCACGGCCGTCAAGACGGATATTGTCTTCAAGGATCATCTGGCGCATAGCCTCTTTTTCTACATCGTGGTAATATATTTTGGCGAAAGGTGTTATTCTTTCCAGCTCTTCAGGATTATCCACGTACTGAGCCAGGAATTCATCAAGAACAGCCTTGAATTTTTCGTGTCTTTCTTCTTTTGCAGAAGGTGTTTTTGCTACTTCATATACTTTGTCATAGCACTCTTTCCACACTTTTTCACGGATAGCCTCCTCATGAACTTCGTGGGAATATTCTCTTTTAGGGAAAGCCTTACCTACTTTTTCAGCTAATCTTTCCTGAGCTTCAATTTGTTTTTTGATTTCAGCGTGTGCGAAGATAATGGCTTCCAGCATTTCCTGCTCGGAAATTTCTTTCATCTCTCCTTCTACCATTACGATAGAATCTTTAGTAGCTCCCACCATGATATCCAGCTCAGAATCTTTCAGCTGCTCATAACTTGGGTTAATAGCCAGCTGGCCGTCAAATCTTACCACTCTTACTTCAGACATCGGTCCGTTGAAAGGAATATCGGTAATGGCAATGGCTGCAGAAGCCGCCAAACCTGCCAGATCATCAGGAATGGTTTTCCCGTCGTAAGAAATAAGTGAAATCATTACCTGAACTTCCGCGTGGAAATCTTCAGGGAAAAGCGGACGCAGCACCCTGTCTACCAGACGCATCGTTAAAATCTCCTGATCAGAAGGTCTTGCTTCTCTTCGGAAAAAGTTTCCCGGAATTCTTCCTCCTGCATAAAATTTTTCTCTGTAATCTACCGTTAACGGTAAAAAATCCACACCGGGATTGGCTTCTTTATTGGCAACAACAGTCGCTAAAAGCATTGTTCCGCCACATTTTACGACTACGGATCCGTCTGCCTGTTTTGCCAGCTTCCCCGTTTCAATAGTAATTTCTCTGCCGTCTGCAAGAGTAATCGTTTCTGTAAACGCTTGAGGTATACTCATAAAAAATTGTCTTCTTGTACCCCGTATTGAGTACGATTAATATTTAAACTTTTTAAATTTTCGATGCAAATTTAATGTAATTATTTGGATCTAGCACCGCTTCCGGATAAAATCCATATCAAAATGGTTACTAATTTATGTTTTCAGTAACTAGCGCTCATTTTTCCGGGTAAATAATGATTATTGCAGAGATCCAAAAAAAATGAATAGGTGCATTCTTTACCAATTAAATGCACAAAAAAAGCAGCTTCTTCCGAAGCTGCCCTTTAAAATCTTTGTAGATTACTTTCTTAAACCTAATTCAGCAATAATTGCTCTATATCTTTCGATATCTTTCTTTTTAAGATAATCTAATAATCTTTTTCTTTTACCTACCAGTTTCACCAAAGATCTTTCTGTGTTGTAATCTTTGTGATTGCTCTTCAAGTGAGCAGAAAGGTGGTTGATTCTGAAAGTGAAAAGTGCAACTTGTCCTTCAGCACTCCCTGTGTCTTGTGCAGATTTTCCGTGTTTTGCGAAAATTTCCTGCTTTTTTTCTGTATTTAAGTACATTCCAATATTATTTAAATGATTATTATGTAACGGCTGCAAAAGTACGATATTTTTTTGATTTTACAAACATTATTGATTTCATAAATTGATTTTGATAGAAAAATATGTTAAATATTTCTTAAAAAAATTATGATATCGTGTTAAAAGGCAGTACTTTTGCATGGTATTCATGATGAGAAATTCTACTGTTTTCATACTATTCGCCATTATTATCTTTTCAGGCTCTTCTTTGCTGAAAGCGCAAAATAACCATGAGGCAAAAGTAAAGCGAATACTTTACTTCAATCCCCAGGTAGAACCCGATATTGAAGAAATTAAAGAACCCACCAACACAGCCTTTTTCAGTGCTGTTTCCGATAATCTGAGCGAAAGGAAAAACAAAATGCTCAAAACAGAAACTCAGATTTCGTTTGACAGCATCGATAAAAAAACCATTTCAGATTACTGCCTGAATAATGATGCAGATTTCGCTGTCATACCCAAAGTAAAATATTTTAAAGTAGGAATCGGGAAATATGTTTTTTCCAACCAGGTGATCGTGAGCATGAAACTTTTCGATGCGGAGGGTAACCTTATCACGGAAACAGATTATGACACCTACAGAAAAAATATGCGGCTTTTAGGATCTACGGTAAATTCCGTAAAGATCGGTACTAACGGGGCTATTAAAGACATCCTGAAACAGCTTCGAAAAATAAAACCTTCCGCAGAAAACGGTTTTTAGCCATTCAATCAAAAATTTTTTCACCAATCTTTTTTTAAATCTCTAATTGATATTATGCATATCATTGAATTTCATGAAATTATATTCATTACATGGTGAATAATTTAATTTATTTTAGTATTTTTAAATAAACAATTCATTCAAACTATCTCAATTCAAAATTCTTCTTACACTCGCAGTTTTTGTGGGTGTTTTTTTATGTATAAAATTTTCATACTTAATTTAGATAATAGATGCACGAGTTTAATTAATCCTTAAATTTAAAGCAGTATTCTCTTGTTTTAAAAATTTGAGTTATTTTTGCATAGCCAAAAAATAAGGTTTTGAATTCTAAGGACGAACTTATCTTTAACCCCGCCGACATTGCCGAAACTCTTAGCGAACTTCACGCTGACGAGAGGCTTTTGGCATTCCTGAAAGTTCCGAAAGAATACAAAGCAGAAGTTTTTTCTCACCTGGATCCTGATTTTCAGGAAGAAACAATCCGCAGTATCGGAAGTGATGAAGTGTCCGAAATCCTCAATGCGATGACCCCTGACGACAGAACAGCATTGTTTGAAGATTTTCCGGATGAGCTTATTAAATATTCCATCAATCATCTGAATCCTCAGGAAAGAAGAATTGCCCTGAAATTATTGGGTTATGATTCTGATTCTATTGCCCGACTGATGACGCCTTATTATATCCAGATCCGTAAAGAATGGACCATTAAAAGATGCCTTCAACAGATCAAAAAAGTCGGAAGTAAGGTAGAAACAATGAATTATCTTTATGTAGTGGACGAAAGAAACCGGCTGATTGATGATATTGCTTTAGGAAGTTTATTGCTTGCCGAAGAAGACACCATGGTTTCCGAGATCACCGATAATCATTTCGTAGCTATTACAACTACCACTTCAAAAGAAGATGCCGTTCAGTATTTTGAGAAATATGACAGGGCTGCGCTTCCTATTGTTACCGAATCCGGAGTTCTGGTAGGCATTGTAACAATTGACGATATCCTTGACCAGATTGAGCAGCAGAATACGGAAGATATCCAGAAGTTCGGGGGACTCGAAGCGTTGGATGTTCCGTACACCCAGACTTCTCTTATAGAAATGGTAAAAAAGAGAGGAATGTGGCTGATTATTCTTTTCCTTTCGGAAATGCTTACTGCTTCGGCGATGGGATATTTTGAAGATGAAATCCAAAAGGCAGTTGTTTTGGCATTATTTGTTCCTTTAATTATATCCAGTGGCGGGAATTCAGGTTCCCAGGCTGCAACATTGATCATCAGAGCGATGGCCCTTCAGGAAATCGGGCTGAAAGACTGGTGGTATGTAATGAGAAAAGAAATATTCACCGGGCTTTTCCTTGGTGGTATTTTAGGAATTATCGGCTTTTTGAGGATTATGATCTGGCATAAAGCAGGCTTTTTTAATTATGGTATTTATTGGCCTTTCGTTGGACTAAGTGTGGGCGTTTCTTTGGTAATGATCGTACTTTGGGGAACTCTTTCCGGCTCTATGGTTCCGTTTATTCTTAAAAAACTAAAACTTGACCCCGCTACTTCTTCGGCTCCATTCGTTGCAACTTTGGTAGATGTAACGGGACTTATTATCTATTTTTCTGTTGCCGGACTTTTCTTAACGGATAAACTTTTGTAATTTTAGGCAACGTCTAAAATATCATTATGAAAGTTGTTTCTCTTGTCCCCTCTATCACCGAGTCTTTATTTGATCTGGGCTTAACTGAAAATGAAGTCATCGGAAGAACAAAATTCTGTATCCATCCTTCTGAAAAAGTAAAAAATGTAACTGTTATAGGTGGTACAAAGAATATCAACATTGAAAAAATAAAAGCTTTACAGCCTGATCTGATTTTAGCTAATAAGGAAGAAAACGTAAAAGAGCAGGTTGAGGCCTTAATGGACGATTTTAAGGTAATTGTTACGAATGTTGAAAATATTGAGGACAATTATTATTTACTTAAAACTTTAGGCAGGTTATTCAACAAAGAAGAAAAAGCGCAATGTTTTAATCTCAAAATTTATGATATTCTGAATGAGGCCAAAGTTAGCTCCAGGGTTAAGGTTGCGTATCTTATTTGGAAAAATCCTTATATGACAATAGGTTCGGATACGTTTATTCATAAAATTCTTAGTGAAATTGGTTTTGAAAATATTTTTAAGGATCGGAATCGCTATCCTGTTATTGAAACCGAAGATTTAAAAGAAGCTGAAATTATCATGCTTTCTTCCGAACCCTTTCCTTTTAAAGAAAAACATATGGAGGAACTGAAAGTATTTTATCCTGATAAGAAAATCATGATCGTGGATGGGGAAGCTTTTTCATGGTACGGAACTCATATTGCCAAATGCGAAAGCTATTTCAAAGGACTGATTGCTGAAGTGGAAGCAATTAAAATGTGATCGGTAAGATTGCAGCTGTTTTTTTTCCACAGATTTCATGAATTACACAAATATGAGGGCAGATTAACTTATTTTTATAATCGATTCATGCCTTATAAATAGTATTTACAACGGATGTTACTGATTTACACGGATGGTCTTAAGCGTACGATTTTTGTTAATCTTTTTAGCTCCCGCGGATTTCAATGATTACGCAGATAATAAAAATTCGAAAGAAGAAAGAAAGAAAACTAAGAGACTCCGGCCCTTCGGGCCGGAGTCTTTATTTTAAGCAAAAATTTTAACTACAAAATCTTGGAAACCTCGTTGCAAAGCCATTCCAGCAACTCTTTATCTTCATCCGTGAATGGATCAACGGTATGGGAATCGATATCAATCTGCCCGATGTTTTTCCCGTCTTTAAAAATAGGAACAACAATTTCCGCTTTTGTATCAATGGAGCAGCTTAAGTAATTGCTTTCCTCATTCACATCCGGAACTACAAATGTTTCATTGGAAACGGCTACCTGTCCGCAAATCCCTTTACCATAAGGAATGATGGTATGATCGGTAGGAGCTCCTACGTAAGGACCAAGTTTTAACTCATCTTTATCTCCGTTTTTAAAGTAAAAACCCGTCCAGTTGAAATAAGAAATTTCCTGATCTAAAAGATGGCAAACTTTTTCAAGTTTTTCTTCCGTATTATGTTTTGGACTTTCCAGGATGGATAAAAGTCTTTTTTTTAATTCTGACATTTTTATATTGTTTAAGAGAATTGTTTTAGTGAAAATTCTTCTTTATACCCGAACATTCCGCGTTCTTTGATCATTTCTGCAACGCCTTCAGGAACCTGTGTTTCCCAGCCTTTGATATTACATGCAATTTTTTTAAGAATATCTCTTGAATAAATTTCCAGATATTCCGGATTGTAATTGGTAATATCCACAATGCGCTCGTTATGTTTGAAATATTTATACAGTTCTTTCAGATTTTCTTCCACTTTTAATGTAGAAGAGTCTAAAAGTTCATGTGTTTCAGGGTCTTTGTAAGGATAAAGATATACTCTCATTCCATTTCTGAAGAACTTTCCGAAAGCCTCAAGAATTCCTCCTGAGAGGTCTTTATAATATCTTTCATCAAAAACCATCAGAAGATTATTTACCCCCATCGCAACACCAATATTTCCGCTTGTATAGGAAGCAAAGTAATCAATAAGGCGATAATATTCCGAATAATTGGAAACGATAACGGTATAGCCGAGCTTGCCGAGAATATCTACCCTGTCCAGGAAATCTCTTTCATCAATATCGCCGTCTGCACGAAGATTTGAAATGGTTATTTCAATGAGAACTTCAGTTTCGTCGGTTGTACATATCGCATCTTTAAGAAACATATCGAGTCCGTTTTTCAGCATATCGATATTTACCTTTGTTACGGGCCTGAAGCTTCCTCTTACGGCAAAAATATTTTTTTTGTATAAAACATCTGCAGGAAGCATATTGTTGCCCTCTGAATTGAAAATCACCGCATCGGTCATTCCGTTTTTAACCAATTGTAAAGACATCAGCCTGTTATCAACATAAGTAAAAGCCGGTCCGCTGAAATCGATCATATCAATTTCAAGGTTATCTTTAGCTACATCGTCGTATAGAGATTCTATTAAATTCCTTGGATTGTCATAATAATGAAACGCCCCGAAAATAAGGTTTACTCCAAGATTACCAAGGGTTTCCTGTTGTAACGTGGCATCATTTTCCTTAAATTTTACGTGAATTACAATTTCGTTGTAATCTTCATTTTCATTCGCCTGAAAACGTATTCCAACCCAGCCGTGACCTTTTACTGTTTTATCAAAATTAATGGTGGTAACAGTATTGGCGTAAGAAAAGTACTTTCTGTTCGGGTGGTTTTCCCTTGAAATCCGTTCTTCAATCAAAGCGACTTCATAGCGAAGCATTTTTCGAAGCCTGTTTTGGGTAACGTATCGGTTTTTTACTTCTTTTCCGTAGATTGCATCACTGAAATCTTTGTCGTAAGCCGACATTGCCTTAGCGATTGTACCTGAAGCTCCCCCTGCTCTAAAAAAGTGCCGAACAGTCTCCTGCCCTGCTCCAATTTCCGCGAAAGTACCATAAATAGTAGGATCTAGATTAATTGTTAATGCTTTTTGTTTAGGAGTTAGTTTCTGATACATTAGGACATTAAATTTTTCGTAAATTTACCAAAATTAAAACAACCTCAAAAGAAATGAAGTTGAAATTTTTAGGAACGGGAACTTCCCAGGGTGTACCCGTGATTGGCTGCACCTGCGAGGTATGCACTTCAGAAAATCCCAAAGACAGCCGTCTCAGATCTTCTGTCATGGTGACCACCGATGAAAGTAAAAAAATACTGATTGATTGCGGTCCCGATTTCAGACAGCAAATGCTTGCTAATAAAGAAAATACGGTTGATATAGCTTTGCTTACGCATGAACATAATGACCATGTGATCGGTCTTGATGACATGCGCCCTCTGATTTTCAAAACAGGAAATGACATGCCTCTCTATTGCTATTCCAGAGTGGGAAATGAAGTAAAAAAACGTTTTCCTTACGCATTTGCTGATGAAAGATATCCCGGAGCTCCTGCTTTTGAGCTTCATGAAATTGAGAACAGTCCCTTTACCGTTTTAGATACAGAAATTACTCCGGTTGAAGTAATTCATTATAAAATTACCGTTTTTGGCTATAAGTTTAAAAATCTCGCGTATATTACGGACGCAGGTTTTATTTCCGACACGGAAAAAGAAAAATTAAAGAATCTGGATGTATTGATTTTAAATTGCATCAGGAAGTTTGATCCGCATCCGGCACACTTTATCCTTCCGGACATCCTTAAACTATTTGAAGAACTGAAACCTAAGCAATTATTTTTAACACACATCAGTCATCATTTGGGTCTGCATGATGTTGAAGACAAACAACTTCCATCCGGAATACATCTTGCCTACGATGGTCTTGAGATAAATTTTTAATTTTTTTGCTTAATTTTTTTTCGGTATTCATAAAAAGTTTCTATATTTGCACACCGATTCAAACACGGAAAAACAGTAGCCCAGGTGGCGGAATTGGTAGACGCGCTGGTCTCAAACACCAGTTCTTAGGAGTACCGGTTCGATCCCGGTCCTGGGTACAAGACCGGAGAGAGGTGATAATTCACTTTCTTTCCGGTTTTTTTCTATCCCTAACTCATTGTTTATCTGATATATATAACAGAGTAAAACATTGGGTCGGGTGGTTCGATAATGATTTTTTGAAAATTGCAATTTTTCAGGGAATATCGAGCCAATTATATTACGCTTCACCTCAATATCCCCATCAGTATAGACTTTCGCAAGGTCTACCAGGTTCGATAATGCTTGGTCTAGTAATTTGGTAAGATCTATTTTCTTATTCTCTTTTCCTTTAGTTAATTTAGCTTCGAGCTTTTCAATTTGCGCTTTATAGTCGGTTTTAATTTCGAGGTAGTCTTCATTATCAATTACTTCCTCCATCAGTTTATTTCTTGCCTGTTTCAAGCTGCTGTTTAAACGATCTATTTCTAATAGAATTGCTTTCTTTCCCTTTGGGGATTATTGATTAATCTTTCAAAATTTTGTTTCAGTGCTTTTTTTAAATAATTCTTATAGAGGCACGCATTTCCAAAGACTGCAATATCTCTAAAAATTTAGAATTAATAATCTCAGATTTGTAGCGGTATGAACACGGAGACTGGCAATGGTAGTAATAATACTTGTTTCCAGAACGCCCTGTAGATGCACTGCCTGTAATCAAATGACCACATTCAGGACATACAAGAAAACCTCTTAAAGGTAAATTATCGTCAGACAATACTTTAACATTGGGTCTGGCTGGATTCACATTACCGTCCATTATACATTGAACTTTTTCGAACAGTTCTTCACTGATCAGAGGTTCATGAATACTTTTAACAAAACAAGCCTCTTCCCCATTGAATTGCTCCACGTAAATTTTACCACAATATGCCGGATTGCGTAGACTTGCAAGAAAGGCACTAATCTTAACTGATTTTCCTTTCTTTCTGTTCATCATATCCATTATCTGGCTCGCTGAATACACGCCTTTGGACATTTCCGTAAATGCCCATTTCATGTTTGACGCTTCCGGTTCTTGTAGCGTTACATATTTTTTCCGTCCTCCGTTATTTTGTTAACATATCCGTAAGGTGCCCTTCCCATCAATCTTCCTTCCTTTTTAGCACGACGCATTCCATAATATGTATTCAGCGCTCGCCTGTCGTTTTCAACTTCCAGTGCCGCAAGATAGATCGCCAGCATCATTTTATTTTCAGTAATTGAAATATCTAATGGTTGCTCAATGGCCATATTCCCCGCCACAAAGAATCCCATATCCGTTGTCTGAATTACCGCTCTGGCTTCTTTATCCGAAGCGCTGCTAATAGTGGAATAGCTACTTACAGCATAGGTAATTTGTTAGATGCACAAACCATAAAGACAAATGGCACCAATACGATAAATCCAACATTGTAAAATAACGGTATGCCAACCAAAAAGCCCGTAAGCACCATGGCCCACGGTAAATTCTTTTTGCCAAATACCGCTGTCAATACCGTTGTAATACGCTCTGCAGCGCCGCCTTCTGCCATCAGCTTTCCAAGAACTGATCCAAAGGCCAGCAAAAGTCCTAATTGTCCCATCGTACTGCTTGCTCCAGTTTCAACAGATTTAAGAATTTCCTCAACGCTCATTCCCATGGCAAAGCCCACCGCGATAGAGGTTATAAGCAGGGAAAATACAGTGTTTAGTCTGATCGCAGTTACTAAAATGAGTAGCATAACCACTCCAAATATGATAATGATTAAAGGCATAGCGGTCGATTTATTTAAAACTCGTCTTCTAGCTTATTATAAAGTCGCTGAAATTGTTCAAAATTTCTTACATAGACCGCATGATTTTTCGCATTCGGTCTATACAATTGTTCAGCATTATCTGCCTTTGTGATTGGCTCCTTAAGCTCAATTCCTAATGCTTCCATACCTATGAGTGCCGCTCCCCATGCAGAGCTTTCCACGGTGTTTTTAATGAAAACAGGCTTGTTGAAAATATCTGCTAACATTTGAACAAGATTATGAGAACGTGCTAAACCGCCACTTGCATATATCTTGTGAATGGGGCCGGTGTTTTCCTCCAACGCAATGCCCACGCTGTAGATGACGAACAACATGCCTTCCATCATTGCACGGGCAAAGTGGGCCTTGGTGTGCTGCAACTGTATTCCAAAATAAACACCTTTAGCATTGGAATTCCAGTGCGGAGCACGTTCACCGGTTAAATAGGGCAAAAAGATCAAGCCTTCTGATCCAGGATCGATTGAATCTATCATTTCGTTTAATAAAGTGTCAGCATCCTTATCCTGTATTTTTTCGATTGGTTCGTCTAAGAAGGTATCCCGGAACCAGCTCCGCAAAATTCCCCCATTATTAACAGCGCCTCCAATGATATATTCATTCGGTCTAAGGAGATAGCTAAATAACCGTTGCTTTTGCTCAGGGTTTGGTAGAGGACTGGTTACCCGTATAGCTCCGCTGGTGCCAACAGTTACGGAAGCCACTCCCGGTTTCACAGCTCCAACTCCCAGATTGGCCAGACAACCATCACTGCCGCCAATAACAAACAAAGTACCTTCAGGGATGTGCATAGAGGCTGCGATATCTGGATCTAGTAATCTTGTAATATGATCAACAGGTACGGGCGTCGATAGTTGTTCGACCGAGATTCCCGCTACATTCAAAGCTACATCCGACCATGCTAATTGGTGCAAGTCAAATAGTCCCGTAGCCGACGCAATAGAATGGTCAACCAGATAAACACCAAAGAGTCGGTAAAAAAGAAATTCCTTAATGCCAATAAATTTATGCGATTGAAAAAACACTTTTTCATCATGGGACCTTATCCATATTAATTTGCAGAGCAAAGACATGGGATGAATAGGCGTGCCGGTCTGTTGATACAGTAGTCGTCCTTTTTCAGTTGCCTTCAATCCGATAGCTATCTCTTCACTTCTCCGATCAGCCCAAATGATACAATTCGTGAGCGGCTTGCCCGATTTGTCAACCGCTATTAATCCGTGCATGGCACTACTAACCGAAATACACATTGGATGTAGCACCTTATCATGATCCTGCAATTCGGTCATCACACGTGCAACGGAATCGATACACGCCCTATAAATAACTTCAGGATCCTGTTCGTAATATCCTTCCAAAGGATTCAGTATAGGATAAGATATACTGTGTGTGGCCAAAACCTGACCTTCCAGGTCAAATGCAACCGCTTTCGTAGATGAAGTGCCAATATCTAATCCTATTATCATAATTATAATCGTTCTGTGAGGTAGTTGTTTAAATATACAAAAGTTCTGCAATACCTTGACGATCATTATAAGACAAAGTAAATTTAAATATAGCCCTTATATACTTTTTACAACTATATTTAATTGGAACGCTATGTAATTACTTCAAACATTCAGCTATTTTTTTAAACCTTTCTTTTCATAGAGAAGCGTTCCTTCAGATAAATCTTTTTGCAGATAATTTGCCACTTCCATAATCCAAGTTAGCACATTTCATATACTAATATTAAATGCTTTTGTCATTAGGTAGAGTAAATCTCACGTTCTTGTTGCCACAAAAAATCACCTATACGCCTATCAATAAGCCATCGATCATCCTGACGGACATAGCGATCCTTGTAAACCGCTCCAACGGTAGTCATGATTTTCTTCTCTTTTTGATTACTGATCAGTGTAATGAGGCAATAACAGGTTCCTGTGGCCTCATTTCCTCTGATGGTAAATAAGGATGGTCCGTTAAAATGGTAAACGATATCCACATCTTTAAGAAATTCTGCGAAAGCCTTCGCCATGACTTCGCGGCCCTTTAATTCCATGATGACTTTACCGTCAGCTTTGGTTTCTGATGAGGCATTCTCTGTAAAAAGTTGTACCTGGTTATGGAAATCTTTTTCATCCCCCAACATAGAAACTTTATCGATGAGTTCTTTCAGCAATATTTTATCTTCTGTCAATGTATTGTTCATTAGGTTTTTAAATATAATTAAAGGCTTTCTTTATCGCAGAAAGCCTTGCTGTTGTTTATTGATGACCACATATTGGATTACTGGTCTACAGTTAAGACAATCTTTCCCTGTATATGCCCTAAAGCTGCTCTTTCATGCGCTTGACGGGCCTGAGCAAGTGGAAAAGTGCTGTCGATCACGATGCGGATAATTTCCTGATCAAGCAATGCTGCGAGTTCTGAAAGTTGTTTGCCATCAGAGCGCACCTGGGTTGCCGATACATTGACCCCTAATTTTTCTGCTTCGTCACGATCGGAAAATCCTAAAGGGAAGATCGGAAATAATGACCCTCCCGGCTTCAATATCTTTAAAAATCTTCCGGTGTTGGCCCCTCCAACTGTATCAATAACCAAATCGATATCTTTTAAGATTTCATCAGCATTGGTTTTCGTGTAATCAATAAATTCATCAGCACCCAGTTCTCTTAATAATTCTTCCTGCCGACCGGAAGCTACAGCAATAACTTTTGCACCTTTCCATTTGGCGATCTGTAATGCGAAATGGCCAACTCCACCCCCTGCTCCATTAATCATTATGGTTTTACCTTCGAGAGGAACCGGTACATGCTTATTGGGCTGAAGGGGATTCGGCTCATCATGACCGACCTCGATCATAAACTGCCAGGCAGTAAGCAACGACATTGGCGCACCGGCTGTATGGACATGATCAATACCGGCCGGTTTCAGAGCAAGTTCTGATACAGGTACATTAACGTATTCTGCATAAGCCCGGCTTGGGCCATAGCTGGGAAATCTCACCATGGAATAAACTTCATCACCAACAGAGAAGTCCTCAATATCATCGGCAACGGATTCAATGACTCCTGAAATGTCTGTACCCAGAATGATAGGAAAAGGGACCTTTGGCTGCCATTCGGGAGGCAGCATTTTGTATCCTTCCCGCAGATACCAGTCCGGTGGATTGAGGCCTATCGCATGCACTTTTACTCTTACCTCTCCTTTATTTAATTCGGGGATGGGAGCATCTTCGTATACCAATACTTCAGGGCCTCCAAACTCATGCTGGCGTACGGCTTTCATTGTTTTATCTTTTTCAACCATGTTTTTGATTTTATTTGACTGTTGCATCTTTAATTTTTTTTTAAAATGATGGTACAAAATTAATTTAATGGTATCTTTGCCACAAGTATGTACTTTTTGGTAATCTATATACTAAAAAGTATGTATTATTGAAAATCAATTCATTAAATCTATCATAAGATGAAAAATAAACCATCAATTCCAGAGGATAATCAGCAATGTGGTGTGGATTACGCATTCAAACGTATCGGTGGGAAATATAAGGGAAGAATCTTATGGCATCTCAATTCCAAGGAAGTATTGCGTTACGGGGAACTGAGAAGAACATTGCCTGATATCACTACCAAAATGTTGACACAGACTTTAAGGGAACTGGAGGACGACCGGTTAATCACCAGAAAGGTATACCACGAGGTGCCGCCAAAAGTAGAATATGCTTTGAGCGAAACCGGGATGGAACTGATCCCCTTTATCAAACATCTGCATCAATGGGGCAATAAGCAACTGGAGAAGGAGGTGATATCTTGTGAGAAATAATAAAGAATTCAATACTCAGTCTGGTGAATACTATATTGATGCACAAATCTTCAATTTTGTAGAAAGTTCAAAGGAAGAATTACTGTTGAACTTCGCGGCTTCGCCGCACTATTGTAAAATCCTTTTGGTTGCAATTGTTTTAATGCAACTCTACTTCCCAATCTTCAAATTCTGGGTCCACTTGATATGTATCATTTTCTTTCCTACAGACAAACCGAATCCATTGAGAGGCTCTTTTCATTGAGTGCGTAAGATTTAAAACTTTTCCAGATTCATCCATTTTTATATTGTTGGCAAAAATTGCAAATACTTGTTCGACCAAACTCGCTTCATCTTTTAAATCCTCTCTATAATCTATATCTTTTAGTAATTCACTATCATTTATAACGTAAGGCAACGTTCCATTTGTGTAATAATATACAAAGTGTCTTAATGCACTTTTAAAATCTTTAGATAATTCCATAACAAAATTAATTATTTCCAAGTTTCATAAAAATCAATATTAATTAATGCCTGATAACATTTTAGGGATTCTATAATTGCATTTTTTGTGAAAGTCTTGTTAAGCATTTATTTGCTATTACAGGCACGGATTACAAATCCGTGCTATCGGGTAAAGAGCCTAAAATTAAGAAGTTGACACTAACATAGCATCTTCTATTTCCCAATAATTATCATGCAATCTTAGTTCAAATACAGCATTTCTACCGTAATAATCTTTTTTTATACGATGGTCAACAAAACTAATGCTCTTTTTTTTGAAGTATCAAATACAATCTTTGAAAAATAGACAACACCTATCTCACATTCATTTGTATGTTTATCATACTCTGCCAGATCTAGAACGTTTGCGGTACACAAATTAAATTGATTTGCTTTCATAGAACGTCGTATACTCAAATTTTTAATATCTGGACTATTAGAAAAGTCTTTAAAAGAATCCTTCGTTATCAGAAATTATCATCCATTGATCTGGCGCCAGTATTGGACTCAAATCAACTACTGTTTTACATATACATACAAATTTTGGCATAATAAATTTATTTAGCACTATGATATAATCTTAACAATAAATAAAGTTAGTTGAGCAAACACACTTAACCAATATATTAGATTTTTTCTAAATAAATTTTTTCACACCTAATTAAAAAATCTGAGTAAGGATCAATTTCTAATAAAGAACCTGAATATTGCTTAGGAAAAAAATCAAATACAATTTCTCCATTTTCATACTTTAATAAAGCGTCTGTTATAACTGTACTAGACATTTTTCTCTGTTTAATAAATCTAAATTCTTCTATGTTTTCGAAAGTTAAAATAATATTTTCAAATTTATCATTACTCCAATTATAGGAAAACAAGTGAATTTTCGACAATTCAATCCATTCACCTGAATCATTTTTTTTATCGTAAAATTCTATTTTATTTATTACCGAGTCTGAAAATGTTTTGTAATCATTTAATATTATGGATATCATAATTTTTTTATTTAGCTAATGGTTGAGAATAATTTATTTTTTTAGGATTCCTTTATATTGGTTAGGAATAGCTGTATGCGGTATATGGTCTATATCTTTTAATGCTCCTTCTAAATGAATGCCCGTGCCCGGATAGCATTGTTTGAGTGTGCTTTTTAAAATTTACTACTAACACAGCTTTTCCTTCAGCATCATAAACAAAATTACTAGTAGCAGTTTTTCCGTCACCACTTAAATATGTATATATAGAAAAGGGTTCAGGTTCACATTCAGTTAATGCTCTTGCCTAAAATCTTTTGCAGCATCATTCCTTCTAATTCCATCAAACTTTTCACTAATTATATTACGATCAGACTTTGAAAATTGAAGGTCTGTTCCAAAATAAATAATTTCCCAATTATCTCCTGCATCTGGTAATTCATTGTCTTTATTTTTTGTTTGATGTATATTTCGTGAAATTGCTCATTATTTCTCTCATCTTGTATTTACCATCTGCTCTAAAAAATTAATGTAATAATTATGTTAAAATAGTAAGTCTTTTATGCCTGATAACATTTTAGGGATTCTATAATTGCATTTTTAGTGAAAGTCTTGTTAAGCATTTATTTAAACCAAAACTTTGCAGATTGCAAAGTTTTGGTTGCTATTACAGGCACGAATAACAAATTCGCGCTATCGCGTAAAGAACCGGAAATTAGGAAGTTGACACTAACATAAAATCTTCTATTTCCCAATAATTATCATGCAATCTTAGTTTAAATATACCATTTCTACCGTAATAATCTTTTTTTATACGATGGTCAACAAAAACTAATGCTATTTTTTTAGAAGGATCAAATACAATCTCTGAAAAATAGACCACACCTATCTCACATTCATTTGTATGTTTATCATACTCTGCCAGATCTAGGACTTTGGCCGTACACAAATTAAATTGATTTGCTTTTATAGAACTTCGTGTACTTAATTTTTTAATAATATCTGTATTACTGGAAAATTCTTTTAAAAGCTCCTTCCTACTTTTTATGTCATTTATATGAGCTTCGGGATGACCTGTAATAAAGTTTTTACTACTTGTAGCAAAATATGTATTTTTACTTTTAGTAGAATCTATATACAAATTGCAAAATTTTTCAGGATGATTAAAAATTTCGTTGTGCGCTTTTGTCTTCTCTTCGATATATAAATCATCATCGTGAACTCTTAAACTATCAAAATATTTTTTTTCACCTAAATAATCTTCTCTAAAAAAATAAGGTATCAATTGATCTGTTAAATCATTATATAGTTTTACATTAGTATCGGTTGATTGACTTACACATTTTTTCATTTCCTCCTTACAATTCGTAAGTAATAAAGAGGATAATAAAATCATAACTATTTTAGTTTTAAAATTCATATTGTTTAGGAATTTTGGGTTAATAACATGGTCTTACTCGCAAATTATCTTTTGGTTTTTTATAATTATCTAAAATAGATGGCACTTTTTGTGATTCAAGTCCCTGATTTCACGTTGTTGCCTAAAATCTTTTGCAGCATTATTCCTCTTAAATCCATCAAACTTTTCAGTAATTATATCACGATCAGAAGCAGAAAATTGAGTATCTGTTCCAAAATAAATAATTTCCCAATTATCTCCCGCATCTGGCAAACCACTTTTTGATTTAAGACCCATCTTAAAAGTCCGTCTTTTTCCTGAGATTTACCGTCCATTTTATAGTCTGCCCAATGACCACCTTCTTCTACATTTTTTTCAAGGTCGATTAAAAGTCGTTCTCAATTTTATATATTATAGGAGGTTGTTCAATTCCATTCCAGTATATATATAGTCTCCCACAATTAGGACATTTTGTTATTATTTTCATTTGATAATATAATTCATCCACTGTTGTATCTTCAGATAAATTATCAAATTCAGTATCTGAAATTGTTAGCCAGTCGTGCTCGCATGGAATATTACTTAGATCGGTGACTACACCACATTTACATTTTAATTTAGGCATTATTAATTATTTAGGCATTATTACAATATCATTAATATTTTTTGCACCTGCCCCTTGAACTCTTTTTAAGAGATTTCCCAGATCTAATGCTTTGATAGAAGTTTTTGATAAATCTAAGACGACCCCATTACACTGTGTATTTTTATTTCTAATTGCTCTTACAATGGAACTTATATTAGAAGTTTCAGGTGTATAAACATCATATGAAATCCCATTAATTAGTAAATCTGAGGTCCGCCCTTCGCACTTCCAGCAAAACATAACGTAAGATTACTTATTTCCCTCACTTGTCATATACTTTGCAGTATTAATTTCACTAACCGGATAGCTTCCCCCTTTTATATAAGTTCTCCCGACAACATAAAAAAACATATTTTTTTGCCAATAACAGCAAGTGTAAATGTAAAAAAAGTTGGGCACCATTTATTTTTAAATATTTTTCAGATATAGTCTTAGTTCTGAACGTATAATAAAAATTTGTAATAAAAAAATGATCTTATAACAACTGATCACAGATTTAATCTATTATGCCGATTATTAAAAAATATTTAACGAAACATCTTTATTAAAATAAATTGAATAAAAATAATTAAATTTGCAAAAAATTTATTTCATTATATGCGAAAATTCTTGCAAATTCTACTACTAACGAATTTCTTCATTTTTTTTAATGCTCAAAACAAATCAACATTAAGTATAAATTCAAAATCCCTAAGCGTTCTTGCAGAAGAGTACAAAGAGATTTACACCACTGCCAAAGAAATCATGACAAATCTTCTGGCAGAAAATAAAACTGCTGAAACAAATCATGTTGATTTCTCAGTATCAGATATTTCTTTAAATAAAACTGAACCTGCAATTGATTCCAAAAACATAAAATTTAAAAATACGCCACATCTGAATTGGGTTTCGGATATGAGCTATAACTTCAGTCCGGGATTTGGTGATGATGATAATATTTTTTACCGCGCAAGAGTATCTTCGGGTCTGGACTGGCTTGCTTTAGGAGAAGGAAGCCTCAAAAACCAGAAAATGCAGAACGCTCTCAATGAGAAAATGAGGAATATGGATGTTTTAGAAAAACAGAAATATAAAAAAGAACTCAATCATAAAGAGAATCTGGACCAGGTAAGAGCTGCCTTCGATGCAAAAAAAATAAAACTTTTATCTGATTATGAAAAACTTCTGAAAATTCAAAACGATTTTACTGCTAAACAAAATAAAATCGGATTAAAAAATGATGCAGAAGCCGCACAGTCGAAATACAGGCTGGATAAAATTTCCATAGAAAGAAAATCACTTGAAAGTCTTTCAAAAACTTCTGATAATCAAAATTTTAACAACGAAATAATCAATTCAGAAATTCCGGACCTGATACCGGTTGAAAATATTAATTTCAGTGCTCTGGTAAAAGACAAGGAAGTCGCTCTAAAAATGGAGAAAGAAATCCTGGACATGAAACGCAAAAGAGACAAGCAGCCTGATCTCAGATTTAAATTGCGCTACAATTATTATTCTGCATTATCAAGAGACCGGAATTTTGCCAGTGTTGGTGCTACTATCAATCTGCCAGTAAGCAGAAGTAAAAATGATCTTGAAAGTGAAAATGAGATGAAGCTGAAAGAAAATTCTATCCAGGATCTGCAGCTGCTGTATCGCAACAGGCTCAGTGAAATATACAGAGATTATTATCTTGCAAAATCTGAAATAGAAGTCCTGGAAAGCGAGGTACAATACCTTGAAGCAGAACTTAAAGTGAATTCCACCAACGAAAAAAGCAATACTTTCAGTCCTGCAGCATATCTTGCTACCGCAGAAAAACTATTAAATAATCAAATACAGATTTGTGATAAAAAATCAGACCTGTATGAAAAATACCTTGATTACAGAATGCTATCAGGAACAGATGATACAGCCGAAAACCTGCAGAAACTTACCAATAACGATAACGCGGGAAATGAAACCTATATCTGGAGCAGCTTTTTTACAAACTATTCCAATGCCTACATTATCAACCTGATGAATCACTGGCACATCAACAGGGTTTTCCTGTCGATTGGCAAAGTGACAGACCTTGTAAAAGTTTCAGATTTCATGGCGCTGGCTGCACAAAACAACATCCAGGTTTACCGCCTTATCGGTGAAAATTCTTATGCTAAAACAGATGATGGTTTTAATGATCTCCAGATCGCTTTGCAGGATGCGAAAAACATGGGATTTGCCGGGGTACATCTCGATATTGAACCTCACACTTTTGATGATTATAAAACCAATGTAGACCTTTATGCACAAAGGCTTATTAACCTTTTTACCAGCTCAAAGACCTGGTGTACACAGAACAATATGGATTTGGGAGTAAGCGTTCCGATGCAGCTCCCGGCAGAAGTAGCCACCGCTTTGTATAACAACAGCATTATGACCTATATTATGGCTTATGATGTTCTTACTCTCGATAAAAAATTAAATAAAACTGCGGTAATAAGAAATATTCTGGGTCCTGACCTGTATGTCTGGGTATTCCGGATTAATGATTTCCAGGTATTCAGTGATCTTCTGGATGCAGAAGCGTATGTACAGGCAGCAGGCGTTACAAAAATAGGATATTACGATCTATCACAAATGAATAATTTTAAGCCATAATTAATGGAAATCAATTTTAATGACGATAAAATAACAGAAGAATCTTACGAAAAACCTGTAAAAAAAAGAAGATGGGACCGTTGGATTTACTTTGGCATTTTATTGTTAATCGTTTTTTCTGTACTCAAATGGATCATTTCTTCATGGATATTTGATTATGCAGACGGATTTCTCAAGCAGCAGCAATTTGATGTGAAATTTACCAGCGATATACGAATCCTTAACTATACGGTAAAGGAAGGTTCTGCGGTAAAAAAAGGGGATACCTTGTTCAGCTATGAATTTTATGATACCAATCTTCGTAAAAACAGCATTCAGGATTCCCTGAAAAATCTCGTAGCCAATACGTCTTTTGATAATAATATTGCATCAATCAACGCCCAGATCTCAAAAAAGAAAAGCCTTGCAGCCGACCTGAGAAAAAGAGTGGCTTTCTGGCAAAGCGAGAAAAAAAGGAAAGAAAAACTGGTATATATCAACCAGATTACGCCAAACGAACTTGCCAACGTAGACCGGTCTATTGACGATCTTACCTATGAGCTCGCTTCGGTAAATGCCGATATTGTAGCACTGAATGATGAAATTGCAAAGATGTTCCAGATTAATAACCAGAGAAACAATCTGGCAAGAGAAGAAAACAGAACGTCCACCATTAACAATTATTATATCTCACCGGTAAATGGGAATACCGACCGTTTCAGAATTTCAGACGGGCAGGTTGCCTATAAATCAGACATTATTACATCAATTGTCCACAAAAGACAGTTTGTACAGGCATATATTGATATAAGCGATCTGGATGAATTTAAAGAAGGCGACCGGGTAGCCATAAAACTGCCTTACGGATTTAACAAAACGCTTACGGGACAGGTAAAGAAAATTTACTCTATTTCAGAGATTAAAGACAATACTCTTCTTAATAAAACCTTGAATGACAATAAATACGGCGTTGTAATTGATATTGTACCGATAGACGGAAAATCCTGGGAAGAAGTAAAGGTCAGTAATATTCCGGTAAAAGTAAGAAAACTAAAATTTACATAATCTATGCCTGACAAAATACTGAACCTCGAAAATGGGATCAGCGCACAATTGCTGGATGACTGTATTGACAGAAATGAAATTCCAGATGCAGACAATGCAGACATCTGGATTATTAACAACGATAAAGCCCGGAATGTAAGGAAATTCCTGGTTTCACTGATCAGACATCCGGATCCGAAAGTTTTTCTAAAGCCTGTTTTCCTGCAGAAAGACTTAAAAAAAGTTTACAAAGAATATAAAAATTATAATCTTAAACAGCTTTGTGACGGTTATATCAAAGAACTGGATATACAAAACAAAATACCCTATATACGATTTATTTTAAATTTCGTTAAAAATCTTAATCCTTCAATTTCTTTTTCTGAAGATGATTTACTGAAAAGAACATTGATGTATTATTATTCAAGAAATAAAGACATTGAATTTTACGAAAGCTCAGGCTCCCTCAGCGGATATTCTTACCCAAGAATAGAAGCATATTATGATGGTACTACCGAATCCTATGCAAACGGCAGGGCTCTTCTGAACAGTGCTTACAAAAATGACTTTCTTCGAAGGAATTATGTTGATACTTCGCATATCTGTAAAAAATGCTATTCCGGCTTTCTGAATTATAGGGAGGAATGTCCTAAATGCAAGCAGCACAACCTTCAGGTAAGGGTGCTGATCCATCACTTCAGATGCGCTTATGTAGCAACAGAACAGAGCTTCTGGCAGGGAGAAAAAATGATATGCCCGAAATGCAGTATGGAACTTAAAAATCTCGGTGTTGATTATGATAAACCGGGAAAAGTATTCTACTGCCTGAACGACCTATGTAAACACGAATTTCAAAAACCTCTCATAGGCGTACATTGCATCAATTGCAAAACAGAACAGACCCCTTCTGAACTGAATCTGGAGAAGATCTACAATTACGAGCTTACTCAAAAAGCCATCAGCGAAATGCTCAATTAACGAATTATCAGTGGAAAGTTTCTGGGAAATTATTTTTTCTAATATAAGGTATTCAAACTGGTCTACTATCCTGAACTGGGGCTGGTATGTTTTCATCATAGATATTCCAAGGTTTCTTATCCTGGAGGTCATCGTGCTTTTTGTTACCTTCAGAAATCGTTTTTTAAGTAAAGACAGATGGGAAGGAGCACATACAAGAATGATGAGGGAATATCCTTTGGTTACGGTTCTTGTTCCCGGCCATAATGAAGGAAGACATCTTCATAAAATGGTGGTTTCCATGCAGAAGCAGACGTATAAGAATATTGAAATTATCGTTGTTGATGATGGCTCTACGGATAATACCGGAATTATCGGAAGATCTTTTGAGAAAAAAGGGTTCATCACAAAATTCCTCCGGTCCGAAATTCGGGGCGGAAAAGCTTCGGCTGCCAATCTCGGACTGAAATATTCTAAAGGGAAGTTCATCGTACATATTGATGCAGACTCATCCCTTGACACCGATGCTATCGAAAAATCCCTCCTCCCCTTTTATGTTTACAAAAATGTTGGCGGTGTCGGCGGAAACCTAATGGTGAGAAACGATGAAGATTCCCTTACCTCTACCATGCAATATCTGGAATATCAGCAGTCGATCAGTATCTCAAGGATTGTTCTTTCCAGCTTAGGAATTTACAAGATTATTTCAGGAGCATTTGGTGTTTTCCCTAGAAAAGTACTGGAAAGAGTTGGTGGCTGGGATGTAGGTCCGGGTCTGGATGGTGATCTTACGGTGAAGATCAGGAAAATAGGCTATAATATTCATTTTGAGCAGAATGCAATATGCAATACCCATGTTCCGGTAGCATGGAGCAAACTTGCCAGACAGAGGTTGCGCTGGTCTCGCTCGCTGGTGCGGTTCAGGTTACGAAAACACTATGATATATGGATTCCTAACAAGAATTTCAGATGGTCTAACTTTTTCGCTTTTTTTGAAAATGTTTTTTTTGGATTAGTGCTGGATATCACCTGGATGATTTATATGCTAAGAATAATAATTGAAAATCCTGAATTCTTACTTTTTTGGCTGCCTCTTAAATATTTAGTATATTTGCTGCTCTATTTTATGCAGTTTATCGTTTGCCTGGTAATAGTGAAAAATAAAAAGAAATATTTATCAAAGATCATTTACATTCCGCTTTATCCTTTATATATGGGATACTTCATGCGCATCGTAAGAACTATTGCCTATTTCGACGAACTCTTCTTCTACGATTCTTACAAAGATCCGTGGAACCCCCAGAAAACTTCAAAAAAAGCACGTGAATTCGGTGCGTAAATTACTTAACGATTCAAAAAAACCTTATAAAACAAAACAACTTCCCCTTACAATGACTAAAAAACTAAGCGTAGTAATAGGATTTTCCCTTCTTGTTGCTGCAACCGGATGTTCTTCGGAAGATAATCTTCTTCCCGAAAATAACGAAACTTCCAACTCAATTACCAATGGAGATATTACCCTTCGATATGGAGGAGGCGATCTTGCCAAAAGTATTGAACTAAAAAACTCAGCGGTTGATTTCATTAGATTCGACCAAAACGGACAGAAAAATTCTGTTTCCCTCAAAACCGTAACCTATACCCCTAATCTTTCCGGTGCTATTGCTGCTGTAGGAAACAACTGGTATAACATTAACAACGGAGAAACCTATTATATTCCGGAAGGTACTACCTTTACAGGAGGATTCAATTTCAACTCTGCAGGAAAGATCATCGTTTTGGGTGAACTGGGCGGATCCAACTGGATCAACGTTCCGAATGGAGGTAAAGTAGAAGTAGGAAATAACGGTAAAATTTCAAGTTCCGTAAATTTCCACCTGAATTCCGGGGGTATGCTAAACAACTATGGATTTGTAACCTATACTACAGGATCTGTTGACGGAATCATCAACAATTACAACAATTTAAACTTCAATAATTCTGAAAGCCTTAACGGAAGTTCCACGGTAAACAACTACTGCAGAATGGTCTTTAATGCACAGAACAACTATCTGAACGCAAATCTTAACAATGAAGGTTATTTAACTTTTGAAAAAGGATTTCATATAAACGGTTCGGGGATACTGAATCTTAAGCCGCAGTCCTTTACGGAGGTTACCGGCGGAAGCGTTTCTGTGGACGGAAAAGTAAGCAATGCCGGAAACAGCTTTGCAAGAATGGATTTTTCGAATATGTCTTTCGGAAATCTTAACGCTTCTCCTGCTTTCACAGGACTTATTGATATGAACTTTGTGAATACTTCGTATTCTGTTCTTCAAAACAATAACAAAATCAACAACCAGGTTACTTTAAATTCAAACACGTATATTGCAGCAGGAGAATGTACACCTCAAAAAGGTATTGCACCTTGTTCAGACAGTCAGCTTCAGTTTACGGTAGTAGCCAATGTGGTAAGTCCTTCCATCAACAACACTACGCTTAGTGCAACAGGTGTTACGGTAAACAACGGTTTTGCTTACGTATCTTATCATACCAATGATGCGCTTTCCGGAAGCAATACGCAGGGAGCTATCAGAATTCTTAATGTGACGGATTACAGCGCTCCATCTCTTGTAAGCGAAGCATTATTCAACAACATCGAATTTAACAATGTTGATGTGGCGAACAATAAATTATACGCTGTAGGTGGAGATAAAAACGGTTCTAAACTGGTTACGGCACCACTTTACAATAATGTGTTCAATACTCAGGATCTTTCTTCATTCGTGAATTATAAACTTCCGAGTTCTACCGCAAAAAATTCTTATTTCTACAATAATTATCTTTATGCTTCTACAGGGACAACCGGCGGAGGTTTCTTCAAGCTGGATCCTAACAACGGATATTCTGTGGCCGAACAGTTCAACTTTGCAGGAGAGAGAGCCAAGTATGTTGCGCACAACAATACATACCAGGTATTTTTAGCAACCCAGGCCAATGGTGCATCTTTAAGAATTGCCAATAATGACGGTTCAAATGTGAAGGTTTACAATTATGCCGCACTTGCTCAATCTGTAACAGACGGTAAGAATGTTATTGTTCTTGATGATGAATATGTATACGTTGCTTTAAGTGATAAAGGGGTTGCTAAAATCAGACTAAACGACGGACAGCTGATGAGTACTTTTGTTCCGAGAAACTTTAAGGTTAATAATCAGAATGTCTTCAGCCAGACCGGACTTACCAATGCCGTTGCCGTAAGCAACTGCTACCTTTACCTGGCAAACGGTACAGACGGAGTCATTGTTTTGAATAAAACAAACTTTAAAGTAGTTGGTTATTATAAACTAAACGGTTCTGCCAATTATATTTATATCAATAACAACCTGGCATTTGTTGCCACAGGACAGTCTGGTCTTAATATTTTGAAAATAAATTAATTGCTACATTAATTAATATCCTGAATTAAAAGATTTAGGTTAAAACACAAAGGAGACTGTTTTGAAACAGTCTCCTTTATTATTGTCTACGGATTAAAAATTCTTGAAATGAGGGCCATTAATGATCTGGATTCTTCCTTATTTTAAAACTGTTTGATATAAAAAAAGAACTCAAACCCGAAGTATTTCGTGGCATATCTGGAAAATCCCTGCTTTTCATAGAAAGGAATATTGACTAATGTAGAAGTTTCCAGGCACATGGCTTCTTTTGAAGCTTTATAATATTCAATCAGCTCCTGTAAAAACAAGGTTCCTATTCCGTTGCCCTGTAATTTCGGCATTACCCCCAAAAACCACAAATGAATATAATCTACATTTTGAGGAAGGGTTTGCTCAGTAATGTCCTCTTTCTTCAGAACTTTCTTAATTCTTGATAGTCCTACCACTTTAAAGATCAATTGAAGATCAAGCAAAACCGATTGTATGCCAGGCTTTTTTTTCTTCGGATCCAGTAAAATGGCACAGACCGTTCTATCATCATTCATCCAGACATCACCAAAGAGAAACCCTTTTGCAATTGAATATTCAAAAAGTCCGGGAAGTGATTTTTTGTTCTTTACAGCAAAATTTGCAGATTTGTTATCTTCAAAAGATGCGGTCAGCAGTGCTACCAGTTTAGGAATATCTTCCTTTTTTGCCCTTATCATTGTTTTAAAAAAAATAATTACACGCGTTATATATTAATCACCCATTCAATTATTTACATAAGTAAATAATTGAATATTTCACTTTTCACGCATCAAAATTATTTAAAAAAAAAGAGGTATACCATTTTTATTCATTAAGGTTTATTAACAAAAACTCAACTTTACAAACATTTAAAATTAATAAAACTATCCGGCTGCTATTTCTTGCACAAGTGTATTTTGGGAATATACTTTATGGATACATTATTAATGAGTATCAGCGAAAATATCCCGAATTTTTATAAGAAAAAAAAGAGGCTGTCCATAAAGTTGGATGGTCTCTTTATTAAACTTATTTTTCAGTTTTAATCATCATTTTACACCGTAGTGCCTGAAATAATCATTTAATTTGTTCCTAAGGAGCATAAAAAATGATCTCTTCATCTTTGGTGGCGAAAAAAAACGCTCCTCAAACTTTTTGGACAGCGTGCAAGTAAGTCATGCATACAATATAATTTCTGAAGATTGATAAGAGAATTTAGGATTGATAATAATTTATAAATTAGAATTTAATTTTCACTCAACAATTTTTTACTGTTGATTTTTCTCTGTCTTATAAACTGGAAAACAGAACCTGCAATAAAAACAACAAAGAGAAAAAGAAGTGTCTGCCCGATTAACGGATCTTTAATGTCTTTAGCAAGCGGATGGCCAACCGGAACTCTTGTAAATGTCTCATTAACTGTGGGAACAAGAGAAAGAAAAAAGCTGAATGACAGCAAAAAATTTTCAAAATACCTCGCTTTGCTGCTTCCTTTTCTTTTCGAATATAAAAAATAAGCAACAGCAATAAGAAGAATAATAAATAATGAAAAAACATGCCCCGCATTAAAACCTCCGTGTTTTGATATACCCAATGCCGTAACCGAAGTCACAAGTGTTGTATAAAAATATACTTTCCCAGAACCCGCAGCAAGATTGATTTTGCCATATTTCACAAATCCTGTTACTGCTGCTACAATTGCCGAAATACCAATGATGGTATGAAAAATTCCTAAACCTGATAAATTCATTTTTGTTTTTATTTAAAATTTGTTTTCAACTAAAAATTGTCAGGCTTGTAAGAGAAAATTTTTTCCCTGAAACTGACAAGGCAAAGTTGCAACAGATAGACAAAAATGTTTTTGCGATTTGGTTCAGATATTTGCAATTTTGGTTCAAAAATCAACTCCGAAAATATTCAGAAATACTTATTCATCTGCTTTCTTTGTGGCTGAGACGGTAATTTGAAGGACTGCTGTGGAATTTATCCTGAAAGCTCTTCGTAAATGTTGCAAGATCATTAAATCCGCAATCATATGCAATATCGGTAATCCTTTCATCTGAAATCAGGAGTAGATCTGCTGCTTTCTCAAGTTTTTTATTTCTTATATAATGGGCAGGTGTGTCGTTATAAAGTCTTGCGAATTCTCTTTTGAAGGAAGAAACACTGAGGTTGTTCTGTTCGGCCAGCTGCTCAATAGTTAACTGTGAAAACAAATTCGCTTCAATGATCTGCTTAAAAGAATAAGCCGCCGGAGAAAAAAGCCGGGACAGGATCAACTGAACAGATGCTGCACTTTCAGACTGAGCCAGCAGTAAAATGATTTCCTTTAGCTTAAGAATCAGGATATCTTCGTTGACGAGCGAAGGGTTTTCGAAATAGAAAAGCAGGCCTTCCACATATTTCTTAACCAGAAAATCGTTATTAATCTTCTGATTGGATTTATTTGAAACCATATTTTCCGGTTTTTGCATAAGCAACGGCAATTCCCGGTCATAAATCTTCTTTAAAATATCAGGATAAAAAGTAACGATAACAATATGACAGCTTTCCTCACGACTGGAATTCTGAATATGCTTTCCAGAACTTATACAATTCAGAAATAATGAATAATCCGTAGGAATATTAACCGATTTATCATCCGATCTGTATTGAAGTTCTCCCTTCATCATATAAATAAAACACGCTTGTTCGGCCACCGGAAAATCGTATCTGAACGGCCCTGTCAGTTCGATTTTCTGCATCAGGGTCTTTCCGAATAGTTCATATTTTCTGTAATCATTAATCATAATTATTATTCATTAAACTTTATTCAAATTTATAAAATATATAAAGTTTAGGATGATCTCACGACAGTTTTCTATAACAGCAGTTTTCGAATATTTCACTATCTTTCAGAAAGAAAATAGAGAAGGCTGCAGAAACACCAAAACAAACAAGTGATCATTAAACTGTTTTTGATGTTCGGTTGCTTGGTTTAAAAATTTACCTCATGAAAAAACGCCCCCACTTTAAAGCATTAATGACTTATAAAACAACAGAAGATGGTGGCATTGTCACTCCTGTTTCATCCGGTTTCCGGGCTTCATTGAAATTTGCTTTCGAAAGCAAGCTGTATATGGCAAGCCAGACTTTTTCTGAGACAGAACTTGTATTTCCCGGAGATATTATCAGTGCCGAAATTACGATGATAAATGATGACCTGCCAAACGATAAATTCTACGAAGGAATGGATTTTGAGTTTGAAGATCAGTCGGGAACCATTGGAAGCGGCGTCATTATTACTGTTTATCCGCTGTAAATATTATTTTTCACTTAAATTCAGGTGATAGATATAAAAAGGAGACCAAAAAGGTCTCCTTTATTAATGTGTTATAATTTTGATTACAATTTATTATTAACATCCGTAAATGTTCCGGTAATGGTTGAAGTACCATTTTTGGTAACTGTCCCGTGAATGGTAATGGATGAATTGGTTCCGATAAATTCAATTTTTGATCCCTGGTTAATGGTAAGGTTTCCGAAAATCGTTACATTTCCTTCAATTTTCCAGTTGGCGTTGCTGTTAAGGATCATATGCCCATAAGTTGTAAGGTTACCTTTCAGGTTAAGGAGCGCGCCACTGTTGATATTAAGTGAGTTCCATGGGTTGCTTTGTGTACCCTGATAAAACTGCCCGTACATATTGAATGTTGAATTGCTGTTCAGGTTAACTCCCTGAGAAGCTGTTAATGCCCCGCACCAAGTAAGAGTCTGGTTTACATTGATTCCCTGAAGGCTCTTTGTTCCGGAGTATTCTAATGTTTGTCCGGAGTTCACATTCAGCCAATCACTTCCGTTGTAAACTGCATAACCAGAACAGTTGGGAGCACCACTTTCAGGAGCTACGGTTTTAATAATTTTTAATCCTCCGGTTCCTGTTGCAACGAAGATATACTCCCCTTTACTCATTACGAAATTAGAAGAACCTGTTAAATCAAGCGAACCCATAAGTTTAAGCTGATTATTATCCGTAGTATAAACATAAAGACCGGCCCCTCCATTGGCTACAAATATCCTTCCTGAATTTACAGATACTGCATTGCTTACAATATCCGAAGCATTAACACCCGGAACCTGTGTAGGTAAAGAAAGCGTTTGAAGTTTTGTTCCTGAAGTTAAGTTATAAACCCCAACTCCATTATATCCTTCCGAAACCAATAATTTCCCGTCGATAAAATCAATTGTTCTTTTAGCTTCTGCCACATCTGTGGAAGTTGAGAAAGAAGTGATTAAATTAAGACCATTTGCATCATAAATTTTTACACCTTCCGTTCCGCTCAATACAACAATTTTATTGTTGTTATATCCCAATGCTCTGAGATCAGTAAGAGGGATCGACATTTCAATTTGCTGACTGCTTTTATTAAGCTGTGCCAAAACACCCGTCGCTCCTGAAACAGCATAGTATTTTGAGCTGCTGGAAGTAACATCCGTTCCTACCTTACCGTTAAGTACAGTCTGCTGAAGTGTGTTGGTAAGCATACCACCGTTAAGCGTCATACTTCCTACAAAAGCAGGTGATGATGCTCCCGAAGCATAAATATCTTTAGCACCTGCAATATATAATTTACCGTTATCGTATCGTACAGAGCTTACATCTGTATCCGGGAGGATTGCCTGCATGACAAGCTGCGGAGCATTCGGATTTGTGATATTTAAAACCTCGATGGCTCCAAGATAGGTCTCGCCTTCCGTATTATAGGAAACATAAGCATAATTTCCTTCCACTGAAACATGAGTTGCTCTTAATGTTTTTCCGTTATAAACCGGCGGTGCTACTTCAGCTACCAATACGAGGGGAAAATTACCTGCCTGAACTGTTTTACCACCGGAACTTGGTTTCATATCCAGCACACCGGCATTTCCAAAGTCGATTCTTTTGCTTAATGTACCGGCATCAGAACTTAAAATAGGACCCGTTTCCTGCTGATCCTGAATTTCGTCGCCATCATTCCGGCAAGATAGAACTGTTAGAAAAGTAAGTACAGCGATGTACGGTAAAATTTTTCTCATAAAAATATTTTATTTATAATATTGACAAAAGTGACTATTTTTTTATAGCACAATTTAATTTGTATAGTTGTTTGTTGCTCTCTTTAAACATTACAAATCTACTGCGACAAGCAAGACCATTTTGTAGTCTAAACAGTACATTGATGTAGTAAAATAACTACAAAAATAGTATATGCTATAAATTTTTTATCATTAAATTAAAATCTAAATACCATTGCTGATAACTCATCAAAGTATTCTATTTAATCTCAGAAACTTATATGAAATTTATTATACCTGAAATATTTTTTTCTACCCTATCTAAAAGATTGGCAGGTTCCTTATTTTCGAAAAAAACTTCTATATGAAAATGATCGAGTTTGGCCATAATACGAATAAGCTCAAACTTTTGCTCACGAGTAAGCTTAGCCGAAACTATTCTTGTAAATTCGGAAAAGGACACTCACGCAAACTATAAATTACGCAACAATAACAAATGATTTACATAAAAACATTGCACTGTTTAAGGCACTACGGCTATAAAAAGATAAATTAAAAAAATCCCTACCAATACAATCCCCTGCATAATATTGGTCTTACCGGTAGCAAGTGATACCGTGATAATAAATAAAGAAAGCCCGAGAAGGACTGTTGATTTGATATCAATACCCAGCGTCATTCTTATACCGGTAATAACAGATATAATTGCAATAGCCGGAATACTTAGCCCGATACTTGCCAGTGCAGAGCCAAATGCAAGATTCAAAGAAGTCTGGATCTGATCATTTTTTGCAGCCCTGAACGCCGACAGCGCTTCGGGCAAAAGCACGATCCCGGCAATGATAATCCCAACTGCAGATCTGGGTGCACCAACAGCAATCACCAGAAATTCAACATCTTTAGAAAGCAGCTTTGCCATCAATACTACTATCCCAAGACAAAGCATTAGAAAAAAACTGCTGATGTAGATCGTCTTATAAGAACTTTTTTTATAATTATTTTTTTTACCATGATCTTCCAAAAGTTTGTTCTGAGGTGAAATAAAGAAGCTCCGGTGCCTTATTGTCTGAACCATTGTAAAGCCAATGTAAAGTGACAGGCAGATCAGCGCAATGAAAAGCAGCTGAAAAGATGTATATTCTCCGCCGCTGTGGCTCACCGTATAATTCGGGAGTATAAGCAGAAATACCACTACTGCTGTAAGAGTAATAAGAGCTGTGCTTACACCTTTCAGGGTAAAAGACTGCTCCCGGTATCTCAATGAACCTATGACAATACAGATCCCGATAATTCCGGTAAGAATAATCATTACGGCTGCAAAAACAGTATCTCTTGCCAGGGTAATTGTTTCCAGCCCTTTAGCGCCCAACATAATGGAAATGATAAGTCCCACTTCTATCACCGTAATGGCAAACGCCAAAAGCAATGTACCGAAAGGTTCACCAATGCGGTGTGCAATAACTTCCGAGTGATAAACTGCCGCCAAAACGCTTCCTAACAGTAAAAAAGTTAAAAGGATCGAATAATAGCCTGAAGAAAAAAAAGCACTTGCAAAATATAAGAGCCATGATAAAAGCGGAACAATGATTGTCCATGTCCGTAAGTATTTGTTTTTATACATAAAGATTTTATGATATTCTATAAAAAATGTACTTCTTATAAAAGTTAATGATGTTTATTCAAATGAAATTTTCTATTTGAACTGATAAAGAAATACCACATCGCCTGTATACGCAGGTTTAAGCTCGTTTTTAATAAGAAGCTTTGCCCCGACAATAACTTTAACCGTTCCTTTAAGGTTATTGACAGACCGGATAGTAGCCTGAAGAGAAACTTCACAATCAACTTTTACAGGAATCCCGAATCTGAAATTTTCTATTCCGTAATTGATTTCAAGATTGACATTACGTACCTCTGCGATCTGTTTCCAAAGATAAGGTATCAGTGAAAGAGTAAGGTAACCGTGCGCAATTGTCGACTGATATGGTCCTTCGTGCTCCGCTTTTTCACAATCTACGTGAATCCACTGATGATCCAGTGTCGCATCTGCAAACCGGTTGATCTGATCCTGATCTATGATATGCCAGGAAGAACTGCCCACCATTGTACCTTCCAGCAATTTATATTCTTCGTAATTGTTGATGATAACCATTGTTATATTATTTTAATTGTTAGGTGAATAAAATAAGTATTATTTCCGTCTGTATAATACTTAAACCGTTAAAGCCTCCTGCATAGAGCGAGAGGCTGATGATATAACGAAAATAAAAGTAATATATCGATTAAATTATGCGAGTTTTACGTTAACCGCATTTAAGCCTCTGTCACCTTTCTGTACATCAAAAACAACCTGATCGTTTTCACGAATAGATCTTGTGTTCAGTCCCGAAGAATGTACAAATATATCTGTCCCACCTTCTGAAGGGGAAATAAAACCGAAGCCTTTTGCTTCATTGAAAAATTTTACGGTGCCTTTTTGCATTGTAATTATTATTAAAAATTAATAGTATATCGTTCTGTATATTTTACAGAACTCATTTTTGAAATTGTCCAACCGGCATGGTAAAGCCAATCAGTTTTTGGATATTTTTTAAATCTACCTGTTCTTCTGCATTGCAGAGAGCAATTGCTCTTCCTTCGGCCCCTGCCCTTCCCGTTCTGCTATTTCGGTGAATATAGCTTTTCGGAACATCCGGAAGTTCATCATTTACAGCATCCACGCTCTTTGCCGACACAGGGTGTACTGTTACCTCAACAGGATTCTGCAGCATGGTTTTTGCAAATTTCCGAATGTCAACAGGCATTGTAGCAGAAAAAAACAGGGTTTGTCTTTTCTGTGGAATCATCCTCAGTATTTTGTTTACATCATTGATAAAACCCATATCCAGCATACGGTCTGCTTCGTCCAGAACGAGAACTTCTATTTTAGAAAGGTCAATATGTCTTTGCCCTGCAAGATCAAGAAGTCTTCCCGGCGTAGCTACAAGAATATCCACTCTCTTCCTTAAAGCAGCAAGCTGGCTGCCTGTAGAAACTCCTCCATAAACAGACAGCTGGGAAAGAGGAAGATACTTACTGTAGATTCTTAAATTTTCTTCAATCTGTATGGCCAGTTCTCTTGTGGGGGTAAGTATTAAAGTTCTTATTTCATTGTGATCGGGAGTATACTTTTTCAGCAGTTGCAGGATAGGCATTGCAAATGCAGCAGTTTTTCCGGTACCGGTCTGCCCACATCCGATGATATCCTTTCCGGCCAGAATATGAGGAATTACAGAATATTGTATCTCTGTAGGTTTGGAATATCCGGCTTCTGTTACGGCACGGATGATGGGATTAATTAAATGTAAGCTTTTAAAACTGATCATAACTGTTCGGGAGTTCCCGGTATCTTGTGAGCAAATCCATTTTCGGATCTGAATAGGCAATATTGTAAGGATAAATAAATCAAGTGATACCCTTTCCATTTATCAGCTTTTTGCTTAGCTTCCATGTTATTTCAAAATATCGGACAGCCTGCAATAACATAGCATTTCTTATAATTTTCGGAATTGAAGTTCCGGTTGTTAATTCGAAATCGGATTAATAATTGGGCAGCTGTAGAAGCAAGACTGAGAGATCTAAATATGATTTAAACGATGCCAGTTTTAGCGAAGGCAGGAACCTGTCTTATGAACACATTGCAAATGTACGGTAAAACAAAGTATAAAATAGCAAATATAATTAATTGATTATCAAAATTTTATTCGTAGCTTACACCTCAAACAAATTGTTTGCAAAAATGCGGATGATTTAAATTCCGTACCGATGCAAACCCACATGAACCTCTCGCAAACCCAATCCGAAATCCAGGATCAGCATTCACCCCGACAAGTCAGAATTGCCTATTTTATTATGGTACATCATAAAGCGGATGTTTTCAGGACCATGTTTGAAAAGATCTATACCCGGGATCAGTTTTACCTTATCCATATCGACAGAAAGGCCAAAGCGGAGCTAACAGAAGAAATTCAAGTGTATCTGATGCAGTATCCGAATGCATTTGTTTTGGAAAGTATGAATATCATGCCGGAAGGTTTCAGCATGATCCAGGCAGAGCTTAACGCAATGGAATACCTGCTGAATGTAAGTAAGGAATGGGATTACTTTATCAATTTAAGCGGTGAAGATCATCCGCTGAAGTCCCAAAATATCATCCGCCAGTTTCTTACAGCCCATAACGGCAGAAATTACCTTTTTTACTACGACCAGAAATTTTACAGACCTGATACATTCCGAAGAATTCAGAATCATTTTACGGAATTAAGCCATAAAATTTCTTCGTTAATTTATAAAAGAGAATTTATGGATGGAGTGATCCCCTATATCGGAGGCAAATGGTTTATATTTACCAGAGAAACCTGTACTTTTCTTGTTAATAACAAACGGGTGATGGACTTTGAGGATTATTACCTCCATACCCTTCTACCTGCAGAATCATTTTTCCAGACGGTCCTTATGAATACGGTTTTCAAGGATATTATTGTAAATGATGATAAAAGAGTCTCTATCGAAAAAAACTTTTTCAATAAAAATCAATATCAGATCCACCTTATTGAATCACTTAAAAACAGCAACCAGCTTTTTATCAGAAAAGTGAATGATAAAACCCATGAAGGCATTCTTCAATATATCAACGAAAGTTTTCATGTTCCTCTTAAGGAAATCGACGAAGTGCAAAGAGAACTTAAAAGAGAAGACCGCAACAATAACTGGTCTTAGCCAACATCTGAAAAGAGCAATGTGATATAAAAACATATATTTTATTAGGATAATTAATCACTTAATCGTAATATTGCAATATATAATTATTCATGGGCGCAACTAAAACAGATCATTTTACAGATCAACAGAATAAAATAGCAATCATTGCCAAAGCACTGGGACATCCCGCAAGAGTTGCCATTATTGAGTATCTGCTGAAGGTAGACACTTGTATCTGCGGCGACATTGTCAATGAATTACCTTTGGCACAAGCTACCGTTTCTCAGCATTTGAAAGAACTGAAAAATGCAGGGCTTATCAAAGGAAACATCGAAGGAACAGCTATCTGTTATTGCATTGATGAAAATACCTTTAGCGTACTGAAAGATTATTTTTCAAAAATAATTGTTACGGTTGCCAACCAAAAGTGCTGTTAAGTATTTTTTTACTTTTAATCATCGCAATATTGCATTTAACCAATAAACATAACATTATGAAATTATCAGAAATTAAAACAATTTTACCTACATTAGAAAATGTTGAATTTCAGCTGGAAGACGGAACCTTTGTTCCGGAACATTTCCACGTAACAGAAGTTGGAACAGTTATAAAACACTTTATTGACTGCGGAGGAACAATTCGTAAAGAAAAAACAGTAAGTTTCCAATTGTGGAATGCGAACGATTTTGAGCACAGGCTGAAACCCTCAAAACTTCTGAATATCATTAAGCTCTCCGAAGATAAGCTTGGTCTTGAAGACGGCGAAATTGAAGTAGAATACCAGAATACTACTATCGGAAAATATAATCTTGAGTTTAACGGGGAGAATTTTATTCTTACCAATACCACCACTGCCTGCTTAGCACAAGATGCCTGTGGAATTCCTGAAGAAAAACAAAAAATCAAATTATCTGAACTTTCTTCTGATTCATCTTCCTGCTGTACGCCAAACTCAGGGTGTTGTTAAATAATATCCTAAATAAATAATCAATGTATCCTAAACTATCAGAAACACTTGGCCTGATGAAGCACCAGGAAATCAGTCAGGAAAGAAAAAATACACTTGCCCCGTTAATTGATTTCATCCAGAAAAAGATGGATAAAAAAACAGAAATCCGAATTAATTTTATCTGTACGCATAATTCAAGGAGAAGCCATTTAGCACAGATCTGGGCGCAGACAGCGGCGGCTTACTATGATATTCCGGGACTGAGCAGTTATTCCGGCGGAACAGAAGAAACGGCATTGTTTCCTAAAGTAGCAGAAACACTTATCAGACAAGGCTTTTTCATTACAAAAATTTCGGATTCAGAAAATCCGGTGTATGCTGTTAAATACGATGAAAACAGTCATCCGATTATCGGTTTTTCTAAAAAATATGACAGTTCTTTTAATCCCCTCCGGGAATTTGCGGCGGTTATGACGTGTTCTCAGGCCGATGGTGGCTGCCCTTTTATTGCCGGTGCTGAACAGCGTATTGCCATTACATTTGATGATCCTAAAGTTTCCGATGGCACACCGGAACAGACAAGAATTTACCATGAAAGAAGCATGGAAATCGGCGCTGAAATGCTTTATGTTTTTTCACAGATAAAAAAATAAAATGGAAGTTATATCAATCAATAAAAATCATTATCCGGATATCGCTGAAATATACAGGCAAGGTATCGAAACAGGCATGGCAACATTTGAAATTTCCGTTCCTTCATGGGAAAGCTGGAATGAAAATAAATTGAAACACAGCAGATTGATAGCATTTGAAAATAACGAAGCGTTGGGATGGGTGGCTTTGTCTAAAGTAAGCAGCCGTTGCGTTTATGAAGGTGTTGCTGAAGTAAGCATTTATGTATCCAAAAATCACAGAGGAAAAGGGGTGGGAAAAATACTGATGGAACATCTCATTAATGAAAGTGAAACCCACGGAATCTGGACTTTGCAGTCGGGAATGTTTCCCGAAAACGAAGCAACCATAGCTTTGCATAAGCTTTTTGGATTCAGAATCATAGGCTATCGCGAAAAAATAGGCAGACTGGGAGGAATTTGGAGAGATAGCGTACTGATGGAAAGAAGGAGTAAAATAGTAGGAACAGATTAAAAGATATGCAAACAAAATTAAAATTTCCCGATAACTTCCTTACTCTTTGGATATTCCTGGCCATGTTTTTGGGAGTAAGCTTAGGATATTTCTTTCCCGGAATTGCCGAAATGGCCGATAGGATGTCCGCAGGAACCACAAATATCCCATTAGCAATCGGGCTAATCGTCATGATGTATCCTCCGCTGGCAAAAGTTGACTACACATTATTACCTAAAATCTTTCAGGATAAAAAAGCAATCGGAATCTCTTTAATTTTAAACTGGATAATCGGGCCTGTTCTAATGTTTATACTGGCCGTCGTTTTTTTAAGAAACGAACCGGACTATATGATCGGGCTTATTCTTATTGGTTTGGCAAGATGTATCGCTATGGTTCTTGTATGGAACGACCTGGCAAAAGGGAATCGTGAATATGGCGCATTGCTGGTAGCGCTGAACAGTATTTTTCAAGTATTGAGTTACAGCTTTATGGTATGGCTTTTCATTAATGTTTTACCTGAAAAATTAGGGCTTGCACATTTCGACGTCACCGTATCAGTGAAAGATGTTACTAAAAGTGTTTTGATCTATCTGGGAATTCCTTTCCTGGCCGGTTTCTTAAGCCGTTATTTTTTAATCAGACTGAAAGGAACAGAATGGTACAACAGGAAATTTATTCCTGCCGTTTCTCCTCTTACATTATATGCATTGTTATTAACAATTGTATTGATGTTCAGCCTTAAAGGCGACACCATTGTCAAACTGCCTTTAGACGTTGTAAAAGTGGCCATTCCTCTCATCATTTACTTTATGCTGATGTTTTTTGTAAGTTTCTTTATCAACAAATCACTGAATATCCCTTATGATAAAAATGCATCCGTATCATTTACCGCAACAGGAAACAATTTTGAGCTGGCCATCGCTGTATCCATTGCTGTTTTCGGAATCAGTTCCCAACAGGCTTTTGTAGGCGTCATCGGCCCGTTGGTGGAAGTTCCGGTTCTTATTCTGCTTGTAAAAATAAGCTTGTGGCTTAAAAAACGATATTATAGCTAGGATGGACCGAAATTATACCTTAATTTTTAAATATAATATTCAGTCACTTTAAAGCCTTCCACATACATTCATCATTTTAATCAATAAGCCTTAACATCAATTGTTAAGGTTTTTATTTTAGATGAATCCACATCTTCATTTCAGATTTCTAAATCTTAATTTCAAATCTTTTAATACTCTTTTATAAACACAGCAACTTTAACATTAGCTGTGAAAGTAATTATGCCAGATAAACAGATTATTTGGCGGGTATGTCAGCCTTGATCGGAGTAATTTTACACTAGTAAACATTCCAAAAACTATCAAAATGAGCACTAAGAATGAACAGGAAGCCCTGCAATCCATAGTACAGAAAGCATGGAAGGATCCGGTATTTAAACAAAATCTGATTGCCAATCCGAAACAGACTATTGAAAGTTTTTTAGGACGTTCCATGAACATTCCTGAAGGCAAAAACATTGCTGTTGTAGATCAATCCAACCCGGCAACAATTTTTATCAATATTCCGGCAGAGCCTGATATGGATGATATGGAACTGAACGAAGATCAACTGGATATCGTAGCCGGAGGTTCGGGACAGGCTGATCCGCCACCGGTAATTCTTATTATCAGTAATTCGAATGGCGATTTATTTGGTGGGAATTAATCTTAAATTCCATTTACTAAAGAACAATTCAACGTATATATTCAGCCTCTGAATGTATACGTTTTTGCTTACAATTTAAAGTACAAAAGAATTATGAAAAGGTTTCAGATACTTTCAACACTCCTCTTTTTTCTGGTCTTAGGAACTCAGAAACTGGGATTTTTCGGTCAGGTAAGTGCTGATCCGGTAAAAAATACAATTCCGAAAACCAGCCAAAACGGGGATGATTTTTATCAGAAAGGAGAAGCGTTGCAGAATGCAGGAAACTATGCCGAAGCACTGCACTTTTTTGAAAACAGCCTTGATATTTATAAAGAAAAAGGAAACACCAAAGGAGCCGGAGATGCTTTAAATAAAATCGGAACCATGTATTATTACCAGGGAAAATACCTTGAAGCCATGAATTACTTCAACCGGTGTGCTGAGGTTTATCAGAAAATCAATAATATCAAAGGGGTTTCTTCTGCGATGAATAATATCGGGGCTATTCATTATTATTTAGGAAACCATCTGAAAGCACTGGAATATTACAAAAAAGCCGTCGGAATTCAGGAAAAACTGGGCGATCAGAAAATTATTGCGGCCACCACCCAGAACATTGGCGGAATTTATTTGAATATTAAAGATTTCGGCAATGCCATGAAATATTATAAAAAGGCAAATGCGATTTATCAAAAGCTGAATGATCAGAAATCTTTAGCGCAAAATCTCAACGGAATCGGAGAAGTATATATGAAACAGCATGATTTCAAAAATGCCCGTGAAAATTTCATCAAATCCTTACAGATTGCAGAAGCTTTAAATGATAAGCAGAAAATAACGGAAGTTTTATTTAATCTCGGGGAACTGTTCAGAATGCAGAATGATGTGGAACAGGCAAGGAATTATTATAATCAGTCGCTGAAAACTGCAGTAAAAATCAATAACCTTCAATATACAAGTGTCTCGCAGATTGCCCTCGGAAATATTCTTCTGCAGAAAGGAAAAGCCGAAGAAGCAAGAATAAAATGTGAAACCGCTCTTTCCATGGCTGAAAAACTGGGTGCCGTGAGTGTAAAAAAGGATGCCTGCGATTGTCTGTATAAAACATATAAACTTTTAGGAAACAATAAAAAAGCGCTGGATTATTACGAAAAGAACCAGGCGTTCAAAGACAGCCTGCAGTCTGAACAAACTTCTAATAAAATTTTAGGAATGGAATTTCAGCAGAAACAGTTGCTAGACAGTCTTTCTTTTGTTAAAAAAGAACATCTGATCCAAACCAGACATAAGGAGGAAGTGGAAAAAAAGGAAAGACAGAAAAATTACATCATGCTTACGCTTTTCTTTATCCTGATTATTGCAGCCGGATTATGGAACCGCCTGGCTTTCATGAAAAAGTCCAGGGAGGCTATCCGTGTGGAGAAAGACAATTCCGAAAGATTATTATTAAACATTCTTCCGCAGGAAATTGCCGACGAGCTGAAAGAAAAAGGCTATGTGGATGCCCGGAATTTCAGTATGGTTTCCATTCTTTTCACCGATTTTAAATCATTCACGGAAACTTCTGAAAAACTCTCGCCTCAGGAATTGGTTGAAGAGATCAATATCTGTTTTAAAGCTTTTGACAGTATTTCTGAAAAGTACAAAATCGAAAAAATAAAAACCATCGGCGATTCTTATATGGCAGCCGGAGGTATTCCCCAGCCTCATAAGGATTCTTTACGGAATATTGTCTGCGCAGGTATTGAAATGCAGGAATTCATGCTGAAAAGAAAACTGGAAAATTCAACCGGCAAGCCGGTATTCGAAATGCGTCTGGGAATTCATGTCGGGCCCATAGTTGCCGGAATTGTCGGAGTAAAAAAATTCCAGTACGACGTTTGGGGTGACACCGTGAATACAGCAAGCCGCATGGAGAGCAACGGCATGACCGGAAAAGTAAACATCAGCGAATATTTATATGAACAAATTAAAGATGAAAAAGACTTTTCTTTTCACTACAGAGGAAATATCCAGGTAAAGGGAAAAGGAGAAATCAAAATGTATTTCGTGGAAAGAAACCAGGAAACATCGGCATCATACGCTGCTGTAGCCTTCATCGGACAATAAAACAACAAAAATAAATTGACAATCCTGTCGGCGATTTTGGCAAATTTATCATTCTTAAACAGTGTAGCTTTACAATATCAGAACAACGAAATAATGGAAGTAAAAACTGCACAACAAGTATTACAATTAGTGATCTCTAAAGCCTGGGAAGACCTGAGCTTCAGAAAAGAATTAATTGAGAATCCGGTAACAGCCATTGAAAACCTTACCGGCGCAAAGATCACCTTACCGGAAGGAAAAGAGCTTATCATAGCAGACCAGTCTGACAATTCTAAAATTTTCGTGAACATACCCTCCGAGCCGGATTTGGAAAACATGGAACTTTCCGAAGGCCAGTTGGAAGCTATTGCAGGAGGAGGACAAAACGTAATGGGAAGTATTGTGGACGTGCTATTTCCGAAATTACACGATTTTATAAAACTATAATAACAACACAAAGGAACTCATATTATGGAAATCACTCAAGAACAAAAAATGTACGCTGAAATTGTACAGAAAGCATGGGAAAATGCTGAGTTTAAAAATGAACTTGTAAACAACCCTATTGAAGTTATTGAAAAACTCACAGGAAAAAAACTGAATCTTCCTGAAGGTAAAAGAATTATAGTTCGGGATCAGACAGACGAATCGTCTTTATACATCAACATTCCGGCGAAACCTAATAATGACGATATCGAGCTTAATGAGAACCAGCTGGAAATGGTAGCCGGAGGCGCGGACACAGGAATTATAAAAGATGTTGTGGATTTCTTGTCCTCACTAAGCCTTTATTCACCCAAATAAAAATTAAACAAATACAAAAATTAATACGTATGGAATTTACTCAGGAACAAAAAACGTACGCAGAAATCGTACAAAAAGCATGGGAAGATGCAGCGTTCAAAAAAGAACTTGTAAACAATCCCGTAGCTGCCATCGAAAAATTAACAGGTAAAAAGCTAAATCTGCCGGAAGGAAAAAAATTAGTCGTAAGAGATCAGAGTGATGAATCGGTTGTTTACATTAATATTCCTGCACCTGCTAAAAATTCTGTAGACGCAGAACTCAACGAAGAGCAGCTGGAAGCCCTTTCTGGTGGAATTGCTGCCGGAGGATACATACCGGACTTTCCTTTTCCCGGAGGAACCACAGGACCTTACAATCCTTTTCCGCCAATTTTCAGCGAATAACTAACTAATACTAACTTAAAATATTAAAACATGGAATTCACTCAAGAACAAAAAACGTACGCAGAAATCGTACAAAAAGCATGGGAAGATGCAGAGTTCAAAAAAGAACTGGTAAACGACCCTGTAGCTGCCATCGAAAAATTAACGGGTAAAAAACTGAATTTACCGGAAGGAAAAAAATTAATCGTAAGAGATCAGTCTGATGAATCTGCGGTTTACATCAACATTCCGGCCGCTCCGAAAAACACGGCTGATGCAGAACTAAGCGAAGAGCAGCTGGAAGCAGTTTCTGGCGGGGTTAGCTCGATCTGGCCTTTAGACGATACTTTTCCTGGAGGAACAGGACCTTGTTTCCCTCCATTTATTTTAACTACTATCTAATCATAAATATTAATAACATGGAATTTACTCAAGAACAAAAATTTTATGCACAGATTGTGCAAAAAGCATGGGAAAGTGCAGAATTTAAAAATGATCTGATGGCTAATCCTATTGAAGCCATAGAAAAATTAACAGGGCAAAAACTAAATTTACCAGAGGGTAAGACTTTAGTAGTAAGAGATCAATCTGATGAATCTGTGGTATATGTTAATATTCCTGCAGCTCCTAAAAATTCAGAAGATTTAGAACTTACAGAAGCTGAATTGGAAGCTGTATCCGGAGGAGGCACAATTGTTACAACCATTTCGACACCTACTATTGTACCTACTATTATCGTATTGACAGTGGTACCTAGCCCAACATTCCCAACCAAAGATATTCAATTATAACCATTAAAAACTAAAAAATGAAATATACATTACAACACCAGCAACAAGGCGTAGAGCTAATGAAAAGCTTAGTTGAAAAAGCATGGGAAAATGCTCAATTTAAAGATCAGCTAATGAAAGAACCAAAACAGACCCTTGAGTCTTTTACGGGCGAAAAACTGTCTGATGAAACCAAAATTATTGTGGAAGACCAGTCTAATCCGGATGTTATTTATTTTAATATTCCAAGACAGGTAAGTTTAGATAATCTTGAATTAACAGACGAGCAATTGGAAATTGTAGCTGGAGGAGAAGTTGCTGTTACAGCAGGAATCGCTTTAGCTGCTGTTGGTTTATTCGCTGCGGGAATCGCAATTGGTCAAAATATGAAATAATAAAAAACTATATAATATGGAAATGACAATCGAAAATCAGAAAAAAGTAGTAGGATTAGTAAATGATCTTATTGAAAAAAGCTGGGAGAGTGAAACTTTCAAAAAAGAGTTCATGTCTTCTCCTGTAGCTGTTATTGAAAGAGTAACAGGACAAAAGGTTAATCTGCCTGCTAATACAAAAGTAATAGTGGAAGACCAATCTGATGATAACTATATTTATCTGAATATCCCTCAGAAAATTGATATCACTAACTTCGAATTATCCGATGAGCAGCTTGAAGTTGTTGCCGGAGGAGAAATTGCTGTTACAGCTACTGTTGCTGTAATTGGAGGTCTGGCTATACTAGGTGCGGGGATCTATGTGGGAACCCAAATGAAATAAAATATCATTTGATGATTAATCTGATTATATTTGATAATCGGATTAATCATCTTTTTAAATTATCAGTTATGAATAAAATAGTGCCATTTTTATTCCTTTTTATCGGAATACTGCTAATCCCTTTTGGGGTTTCTTTTAATAACAATCTTGTGTTATTGTGCGTAGCAGTTGTATTTTTATTATTCAGCCTTGTATTATTTGTAAGACAGATAACAGCTGCCAAAAAAAACAGAGAACAGCTTTAACACGCTGACTTCAACTGTAATTCATTGTAAAGTATAATCATTAATTGGTTGTACAGGTACCTTATATTCCAAAAACACCATCTCATAAAATTAACAGCCATGGAAAATTTAATAGAAAATAAGAAAAAATTAGAAAGTTTTTCAGATCTAATCTATCCTATACATACAGAAGATTTTAATGAAAATTACTGGGAAAAGAAAGTTCTGCATATCCAAAGAGATAATTCAGATTTTTTTTCTTCTTTATTTTCTCTTGAAGATTTGGATAAAATTTTAGAATACAGCCGCCCTAGAGGAGGCAGCCTGCGGGTTGTAAAAAGCCAGCAGCCTTTAAATGCTTCTATTTATGAAAATCAGGATGGAAGTCTGAACCTTAACCAGTTATACGCAGCATATGCAGACGGATACACCATTGTGATTAATGAAGTACAGCGTTTTTGGGATCCCATCAAAGCATTTATTCAAAACATAAGACAGCAGCTAGGACACAACCTTGTTGGTAATCTATATCTTACTCCTGAAAACGAAAAAGCGCTATCTCCTCATTATGACGCTCACGATGTTTTTGCCTTGCAAATTTCCGGGGAAAAACATTGGATCCTTTATGATGATGATAATTATAAAACCCCGTTACTGAACAGCTTCCAGCCAATTTTCCAGAGAGAACAGCTTACGGGAGCCAGAGAAATTACCTTAAAGGCAGGTGATATCATGTATATACCAAGGGGGGTTCCTCACGAAGCTTATACTACAGACAAATCTTCAATGCACATTACTTTTGGAGTTCATCCTACGCAGTGGGTTGATTTTCTTACTAAAAGTCTGACACATTTGGCACAAACCAACGTAGAACTGCGAAGAGCGCTTCCTATTGGATTCCTGCATTCTAAGCAAGAGCTGTTTTCTGCAGATTTTGAATTAGAACTGATGAACATTGTACAAAAAATGCTTACTAAAGAAAATGTGGAAGGAGCCTTAAACATTATTGAGGAAGAATTCCGAACAAAAGAACAGCCAAAACCGGACGGACATTTTGCCCACCTGGATAAAATCAATCGTATTGATACCCAATCATATCTTCAAAAAAGAGAGGGAGTTGAGTCTAAGGTGGTTAATCATTTTACAGGAGCCAGAATAATCTTCCAGGGAAATACCATTAAAGGTCCTTCCCAACTTGCCGCGACTTTAGAGTTCATCTCTGGGCAGCAAAAAGCATTTCAGGTAAAAGATATCCCATTCATCAGTGACGAAAACAGACTAAAATTGGCTAAAAGACTAATCCGTGGGGGGCTTTTAAGAATCGTTGAATAGCAGCTTTAAAATATTAAAAGAATGAAGACTCAGACTGTGCATACTTCTGCATTCAGGAAAATATCCTTTATTGATATTGTATATCCCTATTGCGAAGAATTTATACACAACTGTGAGCTATCCGGATTTTTAAAAGAAAAACTGAGTATTGCATTACTGGAAGAACTTAGCGTTCTTTCTGAACTGGTCATTCAGTATGAGCTCGAAAAATTCAGGAAATTCGGAAACCGAGATTTTCATGCTTTTGTGGAATATATAACTGATATATTACCTCAAAAATATCCTGTATTAGATAATCTTTTAAGAATTAAAGTAAAAGGATTTTCGGCGCACACTTCTAATATTATTAATCGTTTCCTAAAGGATAAGACTGAAATTTTCGAGGCCTTTAAAATACCTTATGAAAAGTTAGAGATTCAGGATATTGAGATCAATCTCGGAGATGGCCATAATGGCGAAGCTACCAGCATGATAACCCTGCATAATGGTATAAAATTAATTTATAAGCCAAGATCCACAGACATTACTAATGCTTATAATGCATTTATTGATTGGTTCAATGAAACAGTGAACGTGAACCTTCAAACTTTTAAAACATTAGATTGTGATCATTACAGCTGGATCGAATTTGTGGATTATCACGAAATAAATTCAGATACTGCATTGCAAAAATATTATTTTAACGCAGGTATAATTCTGGTAATTTCTATGATTTTAAACAGTAAAGACTGTCATCGGGAAAATGTTATCTCCGGAAAACAAAACCCCGTGATAATAGATCACGAAACCATCATACAACCCATTGAACTAAAAACATGGAAATCTTCGGAGAGTATTTCTACAGATTTTTCGGTACTGGAGAGTTTTTTAATCGCTACAAATAACAGTGGATTTGCATTAGACTGCGCCGGATACGGAATACAAACAAAAGTTGAAGCCACAGAAATCACTAAAAAAATTATCCCAAAAAACAGCATCGATTCTGAAAGAGTAACCCAATACTCCAAAAAAAGTTTAGTTGAAAAAAACATCCCAAAATACAACGGCAATTATATTTTTGCAAACGAATACCGTAAAGATTTTATTAAAGGATTTGACTTTGCTTATGATTTGTTTTTAAAGCTCAAACATCAGCTTATTTCGGATAACAAACCTTTAGCATCATTTAATAATAAGCAGATACGATATGTCTGGAGGCCTACCTATGTATATTTCAGGATTTTAAAGTACTTAAGATCTCCTGAGTTTATGTCAAATTTCAAGTCTTATGAGAGCAAACTTCACGATCTCTTATCAAAAGCATATACAGCCGAAGATATGCGTCAATTCGACTTTATTTTAGATCACGAAATGAAACAGATGGCGCAAGGCGATATTCCGATATTTAATTTAAATACCAATAATACCTTTTTGGATGTTAATCCCAGGTTTAAATTGTTTCAATTTAATAGTGTAGAGTATATAAAGCATAGAATTAGCAATCTCTCCGAAAACCACAAAAAAATTCAATTAGGCTATATAAATGAATGGCTCGACATCTAATAATCGCAGATGAGTAAAACCTATTCGTTCTGAATTTATTAATCAACAATTAAGCATTCAAATAAAAATTTTTAATAGTTTTGCAGCAAACAATTGTTTTAAAGCAACGCCATAAAAATTAATATCCCATGAATCACAACAAATGTCTAAACTGCAACAGCGAAACAGAAAACAACTATTGTTCTCACTGCGGACAAAAAACTTCTACACACCGTTTTTCTTTGCAGCATTTCCTGGCGCATGATCTTGTGCACGGCGTTTTTCATCTGGATAAAGGGTTTTTGTTTACCGTTAAGGAGCTTTTTACAAGGCCCGGCCACAGCATCAGGGAATATGTTCAGGGGAAACGGGTAAAACATTTCAATGCGTTTACCGCCATTATTTTTGTGCTTACCATAACGCTTGTCATTACAGGGGCAACCAAAGTGAAAGCCAGTGAAATTTATAATCAGGAACAATTAAGCGAATATTCAAAATTATTGAGGGAGTATTATAAGCTCATTATTTTATCAGGAATTCCGTTTTATGCGCTGGGAAGCTACTTTATCTTTAAAAAAACAAAACAGAATTACACCGAAAACCTTGTCCTGAATACGTATCTCACCATCGGCATGCTGATTCTTGGCTTAATTTTTCCCATCATCACCGTATTTTATACTAATGTAAATGCATTGTATTACCTTAAAGCCATTACGCCGATTCTTAATATCATTTATATATTCTGGTTTTACTATCAGTACTTTTCAGGATATGAATATAAAAAAGTTTCATTAATCATCAGAACATTACTCATTACTGTTTATATTCTTCTGATCAACGGCGCCATCAATGCATTAGCGAATAAAATCGGTATATTTTTACAGCATTAATCTTATCAAATAAGCATATTATTGGTTGCGAAAATAATCGCTTCTGAAATATTGGTAACTTCAAGCTTTTCAAAAAGCTTTCTTCGGTGGAATTTTACGGTATCCGGCGAGACGAAAATGGTATCGGCAATTTCATTGATTGTAAGGCCTCTAGTAGAAAGCTGAAGAATTTCTTTTTCTCTTTTGGAGAGCGAAACCTGTTCAGTCACTATCCAGGTGTTTGTTTCAAGATCATAGTTGTAGACCTTGTTTTGTCCTTTTTTGTAAATTTTTACATTTCCTGCCTCTTTACCTGATGACAGGGAGACGATGCATACTGCCTTCCATATTTTCCCCTGTTTGGTTAAAAACATGGGAGTAAGTTTATGATTAATAAGGATGAGTCTTCCTTCCTTGTTTTTTATATGAAAATCGTAAGAAATACTGTACTCTTTTCTTTCCGAAACAGGAATTTTTTCATAGAAATCAAAACCGGCATTGTTGATTTTCAGCAGCATCTGCAGATCACTTTCAGGGACATGTTTGAAATAAAAAGCGTAACCCATCTGCAGTACCTCTTCCGGGGTATTTCCGCATAGAAAAAGGGCATTATCAGAAACAAATTCAAACCCCTGTTTTTCATAGTCGATCACATAAATACTGGTGTAGGTAGCGCGGGCAAAAGACTTTATGGGTTCAAGATAATGAAGGGTCTCATCACCCAGATCTGATGAAGCTTCAACCGTGTTCCTTGAGTCAAAAAAAGAGTTTATGTCATTCCCACTCATATCCTTAGTTTTTTCCAAAAATAGTGAAAAGAATTTTACATTATACATTTTTCTAGAAAAATTATATCTGTTTTATTATTAGATACATATTTATTTTTTTAAATGTTACTTTTTTCACCCTGTCAGGAAAAACTACACTAAAAGATAGTTTTTTATCCCGCCTGTACATACTACCATTTAGTGTAGGAGTTTTCATTTTTTGATGAAATAGATTTGTTACAAACCAATAACCATGAAATCACAAAACTATTTTGAAAAGCTTGAAATGGATCAGCTGTCTGAATTGGCAAATTTCGTAGTTAATGAAAACATGTGCCATCACAATGACAATGAAACAGACGAAACGGAACATATCCAGGACATGATCACAAAAATGTATTATGAAGACCTTAATCTATTCTTCAATTCAGAATTTTTTGTTTCAAAGGATTCTTCAGGAGCAATAGAAGGTGTTATAAGAGTTGTAAAATGGGATTATCATCAGGAATTGCCAATTCAGAAATTATTCCAGATCGATCCCTTACAGCTCAGCAACAGAAAGCGTCGCACGCCCATCTGGCATATCGGAAGATTTGCAACCAGAAAAAACATTGGAGACCGGTTTTTATTTAAAAAATTAATGGTCTGCGCCATTGCTCCCTTGTGCCGAAAAAAAAGAGGGCTGGCTTTTGCAGAGTGCGACAGCAAACTTCTGAGAGCCATGAAGCTGCTGGGAATAAAAGCCAAAGTTTTAGGAAAATCCATCAATTATCTTGGATCAGAAACAATTCCTATTTCACTGGATTATGAAGGGCTAAAAGAATTTTATCACCAAAACAAAAAATTAATACATCGCAGAAAACTTACTCCGGCTACATAAAATTCACACCTACGTCACCAAACCGATCCACTACCAACACACCTTAACCAAATCAAACCATATAAAAACTGAGCTATGAATACCATGACTAACACTATTGACTGGACTTCACCGGATGTACTGAGCCAGATTGTCCACAACATTAAAAATCCTCTGGAAACCATCATTACAGCCAGCAGACAACATGAAAGACCGGGCCATGAAATTATTTTCAACAGCAGCAAACAAATCAATAATCTGATAGAGGAAATTTTAACCGAAATAAAATCCAAATCGGTAAGCCTGACATTTCATGAGCGCCCAGACATTTTCGGAATTTATGAAGCCAATGAAAACGTTCAGTGCATGTGTGCAAAAAAAATCAATCCCTCAAAAATTACAAAACTTGATCAAAACTGGCTGGTAAATCTCGAAAAGGAAATTTACAGATCCATTAATCAGAACGATATCAATATCTATGATCTTGCCTATAAAATGGCAGTAAGCGAGAGACAGCTTCATCGTAAAATAAACAGCCTGCTGTATCTCTCTCCCAACAAATATATCAGAATTCTTCGCCTGCACAAAGCTAAAGAATTGATCGATAATTATATCCAGAACTCAATTTCCCAGGTGGCATATGCAGTCGGTTACAATGATGTTCATTACTTCTCTAAACTATTTGTAGCCCAGTACAATATGTCCCCGAAAGAGCTTATTCATTCTTTAAAATAAAGAATGCAGGTAGTGCGAAGAGAGCATTACAAAAACATCCAACTAATATGAAACTAACAAACGAACAAAGGAAAGGACAGGAAGTGCTTTTTAAAATCATAGAAGAAGCATGGAATAATGAAGCGTTTAAAGAATCCCTCCTCTCCGATCCTGAAAAAACATTAGAAGCATTCTTTGGCAGAAATCTTCCTAATGGCAAGAAAATCAAGGTGACCGATCAGTCTGACCCGGATTATCTGTACATCAATATTCCTGTAAAGCCTTATTCAGATTTTGAAATGGACGATAAAGATCTGAATAAAATAGCAGGCGGAACCGATATACCGAAACCAGGAACAGCAAACACCTGAACGATACCCAAAAAACCTTAAAACGGAAAATGCCATGTCCGTTATCGCGTAAAAAATGGCAAATCCGTAAACTGATAATTAAATAATTTGGCATAACCATTTAAACTTAAAGATAATGAAACGTGTACTTTTTTTCTTAGGACAATTAAACGACATCGATGTAGAGTGGATGATTAAAAATGGAAGTAAAATTGAATTGAAAACAGGCAGTAAACTTATCCAGAAAGGACAGCCTATCGACAACTTATACATCGTGCTTTCCGGGCAGCTTGTAGTGTGTACAGACGGTGCGGATAATGAGACTATTGCAACACTGGGAGCCGGTGAAATCGTAGGTGAAATGTCTTTCCTTGAGTCAAGATCGCCCTCTGTTTCGGTAATTGCCACGCAGCCCACTGTTGCGTATGTAATTTCCAGAAATGTAATGGATTCCAGGCTTTCCACCAACTCGGATTTCAGGGCAAATTTCTACTATGCGCTGGCACTTTTTCTTTCTAACAGACTTCGGAAAACTACCGAGCAGATGGGCTACGGAAAACCTGAAGAAGAAGATTTAATAGACATGAATGTGCTGGATGGTGTGGCTCAGGCCGGATCAAGATTCGGACAGATACTCAACAGATTTTCAGAAGTTTAAAATTAGTAAGGATGAAAAATTTTAAAAGGGTAATTGCAAAATGTGCCGGTATTGTTTCTGTATTCTGTTTTGGAAGTACGACCATCGCCCAGTCTAAAATTACAAGTGATCTTTTTGTATTATCAGGAATGGCTTTTAACAAAAATCCTTCCATCCAAAGAAGTTTTCTTTCCATTAAAGATGCAGAAGCCAACTTTCTTATACAAAAAAGCATGTTTGACTTCAATCTCGGATCAGATGTATCCTACAAAAAAAGCCGTTATAATCTTTTGGAAAACGATCCCAGAAATCAATACCTAAACAGAATATTGACCGACAATGTAGATCTCACCAGCACCTTATCCAAAAAGTTCCGGACTGGCCAGACTGCAGAATTCGGGTTGCAGTATTCATACAACAGAAACAATTACCCTTTTAACGATTTCAGCCAGTATGTGGGACCTAATATCGGAAACCATTCCAGTTACATGAGCTTTACCCTGAGCCAGCCGCTTCTCCGCGGCAGAGGAAATGTGAATACGTTATATGAGAAAATATCTGCGCTGTATATTGAAAACTCAAAACATAATTTTGAATATTCAAATTCTTATGAAATTCTTCAGATCGCCAATGCGTACTGGAGTTATTACACCGCTTATAAAAGTGTAGACATTTACCGGCAAAATGAAGCCAGAGTACGCAATGTTCTGGAAATGACGAAAGAACTGGTAAAAGCAGATAAAAAACCTGCAGGAGATTTGGCCCAGGTGAATGCAGACCTTGCCAATCAGGAACGGTTGACCATCGCCGCAGAGCAAAACCTTTATAATGCAAAGCTGAATTTAGGAAGAGTAATCGGCCTTTCGGAAGCAGAAAGCGCCATGTTGGATATACCGGTAAATGATTTTCCTTCCATTGCAGAATCAGGATTCGAAAATTCCATCGATAAGGAAGCTTTAATCAATACTGCCCTTGAAAAGAGAGCCGACATAAAAGCCGTAACGAGAGTTGCCGAAGCCATTAAAATGGAAGTGGATATTGCCCACAACAATCTGCGGCCACAGCTTGATCTCTCGGGTTTTGTCTTCTACGGAAGCGCAAGTGTCGGAAACGGATTTGGCAATACGTTTAATGCATTTTCCAATTATCACGGAAGAAATTTTGGCGGCGGCGCTAGATTAACGTTCAATTTCCCGCTGAATAACAATTTGGCTAAAGGAAATTACGCTAAAGCAGTAGTCGCATCAAAAGATCAGGCTGTAAATAATGAAAACCTTAAAAGAAATATCTTACTGAATATCAATACTGATATCAATAATCTTAACAGCAGTGTAATCATTTTGAAAAAAGCAGAAGAAGCACTGATGTTCTACAAAGAAGCTTTCAGAAACGAACAGGAAAAATTCCAGACCGGTTTAACAACACTTCTGAATGTTATCTTATTTCAGGAACGTCTTACCTCGTCAGAATTGGATTACCTCCAGGCACAGCAGATTTTTGCCACGCAGATTGTGACGCTGCGCCACGACACAGGAACGCTTATTTCACAGGGAGAAAACGGTTTCACCGTAGATCCCAGATCATATTATACCATACCTAACAACTAATAACCTTTAAATATATTCACGATGTCAGCAAGTTTTTTTAGAAAATCAGCATTAGAAAAGCTCTCCACTCCGGAAAAGCTGGATCAGCTCATTAAAGTAACGGGCCCGAAAGCCTGGATTGCACTTCTCACCATCGCTTTGGCATTGGGGGTAGGAATCACATGGTCTGTTTTCGGCAGGGTTAAAACCAAACTTGATGTAGTGGGCGTTGTATTGGGAGGCGACGTTCATGAGGTAGTTTCCACAGCCCAGGGACAGCTGGTAGAACTGAAGGTAGCCATTGGGGACAAAGTAAAAAAGGGCGACATCATTGCAACGATTCAGCAGCCGGAACTTTCCCAGCAGATTGAAGACGCCAAAGCAGTGCTTGCCGACAGAAAATTTGAAATGGGAAAACTGCTTTCTTATGGAAGCCAGGGAAACCATCTTCAGGGAGAATATATTAGCCAGACCAGAGTAAGCATTCAGGGAGAAATTGAATCTGAAAAAAAGAAACTGGCCTTTTTAAATAATCAGCTTGAATCCGAAAACGGTTTATTATCAAAAGGATTAATTGTAAAATCTCAGGTTGCCAATACCAAACAGCAGATTGAAGCATCAAAAAATACTATCGAAAGGCTGAAGGGCCAGATGGTGGAGACTTCAAGCCAACAACATACATTAGGATATGATCTTCAGCAGAAAGTTACCTTACAGAATCAGAGAATTGCTGAAGCAGAAAGAACCTTACAGTTTTTAACCGAAAAATACGATACCCAGAAAAATATCCGGAGCCCGTACGAAGGCGAAGTGGTTGAGGTTCTTACCGACAGAGGCGTGGTTGTAGGTCTCGGCTCACCTTTATTCAAAGTAAAAAATGAAGGAAACTCCAATACAAAACTTGCCGGACTGAAAGGTGTTCTTTACATACCATCTAAAGACGGTAAAAAAATAAAAAAAGGAATGGAAGCTTTGGTGGCTCCTTCTACCGTTCAGCCGCAGGAATACGGATTTATTAAATCTAAAGTTACCTACGTTTCAGATTTCCCGATTACCGAAAAGGGAATGCTGACTTCCGTTAAAAATGATCAGCTGGCAAAAGGACTTCTGGCTTCAGGACCATTATTCGAGGTGCATGTAGATTTCGAAAAAGATCCTGCCTCCTACAGCGGATTCAAATGGACTTCTGCAAAAGGTCCGGACGTAACCATCAAAGAGGGGACATCCTGTATGGGTAAAGTAACCATCGAAGAAGAAAGACCTGCAACCATTGTAGTTCCCGCATTCAAAAAGTTCTTTGACCTTTATTAAATTAAAACATCCATGAAAAATAATACAACATTAACCATTGAGAAGCAGGCCCGTCCTACCAAAGTCCCTACTGTACTGCAGATGGAAAGCGTTGAATGCGGCGCAGCAGCTTTAAGTATTATTTTGGGGCATTTCGGAAAGTTTGTGCCTCTCGAAAAACTGAGAATTGCATGCGGTGTTTCCAGAGACGGGCTGAAAGCAACCAATATCATTAAAGCTGCCAAAGAATACGGACTGGAATCAAAGGGCTATGCAAAATCCATCGAAAAACTGATGCAGATTAAAACGCCAGCAATTATTTTTTGGAATTTCAATCATTTTCTGGTGCTGGAAGGTTTTACAAAAAATAAAGTGTACCTGAGTGATCCTGCCCAGGGAAGATATACCGTAACTCATCAGGAATTCGATGATGCTTACACAGGTGTTGTCCTCACATTTGAAACCACTGAGAAATTTGAAAAAGGAAATGAAAAGCGCGGCTTAATGGCTTCTTTGGCTTCAAGAATTAAATATTCAAAGCAAAGTATTTTCTTTATCATCCTGGCAAGTCTGTTCCTAGTTATTCCGGGACTGGTCATTCCTTCCTTTCTTAAAGTTTTTATTGATAAATATTTAGTTAATAATTTATCGGGCTTCGTGATGCCGTTATTATTAATTATGGCCGGGATTTTAATTGTAAATTCCGTTCTGGTGTACATTCAGCAGTATTTTTTATTAAAATTGGAAACCAAGCTTGCCCTCGCTACCTCGAGTAAATTTCTATGGCATGTTTTTCATTTACCCATTGCTTTTTTTACCCAACGATACAGCGGTGAAATCGGAAACAGGGTTTCCCTGAACGATAAAGTCGCCAAACTTCTGAGTGGTGACCTTGCCAATGCCGCATTGAATGTCATCGTCGTGATATTTTATGCATTGCTGATGTTTTCCTATGATGTCATCCTTACGCTTGTAGGGATTACCATGGCGGTCATTAATATTGTTATCCTGCAATATGTTTCCAGAGCGAGAAAAGACGGAAACCGCCAGCTGACCAATGAAACCGGAAAACTGCTGGGAACCACTACTTCGGGAATCAGCATGATTGAAACCCTGAAAGCTTCAGGGCGTGAAAATGATTTCTTTACCAACTGGATCGGGTATCTTGCTAAAGTAACCAATGCCCAGCAAGAATTAGGCTGGCTTTCCACAAGGCTGAACACAATCCCTCCATTGCTGACTTCCTTAACGACAAGTGCCATTTTAGGAATCGGTGCATTGAGAATTATGGACGGACAAATGACTCTGGGAGCTTTAGTGGCTTTTACCTACCTCATGAATAATTTTATTAATCCTGTTAATCAGTTGGTTTCGGTAGGTGCAATGCTTCATGAAACGGAAAGTGATATGAGCCGTATCGATGATGTAATGAATTATGAAGTTGACAATCAGTTCAGAGAAGAAAATGCGGTACAACCGAAATCTTCAACACAAAATAAACTGGTAGGCTATTTTGAAATGGACAACGTTACATTCGGGTACAATCCTACCATTCCGCCACTCATCGAAAAATTCAGTTTAAAATTAAAACCCGGAAGCAGGGTTGCTTTGGTAGGAGGATCCGGAAGTGGAAAATCCACAGTAGCAAAAATTGCCTCCGGATTATATGATCCCTGGGATGGAAAAGTCCTGCTGGACGGAAGATCCAGAAAGGAAATCCCAAGAAATATCATTACCGAATCTTTATCCGTGATCGACCAGGATGTACTGGTTTTTAACGGAACCATTAATGAAAACATCGCTTTCTGGGATACATTGATTCCTGAAAAAAATATCGTTCAGTCTGCAAGAGATGCGGCTATTCACGATGTGATTGCTGCGAGAAATGATGCCTACGATAGTAAAGTGATGGAAGGCGGTGCCAATTTCAGCGGCGGACAGCGCCAACGGCTTGAGATCGCAAGAGCTTTAGTAAGCAATCCTTCCATTCTCGTAATGGATGAAGCAACCAGCGCACTGGATCCCGCCACCGAAAAAATGGTGATGGATAACATCAAAAGAAGAGGATGTACCTGCCTGATTGTAGCGCACCGATTAAGCACCATTATGGATTGTGACGAGATCATTGTGATGGAATTCGGAAAAATAGTAGAACGCGGAACACATCAGGAATTGATGAGCATGAACGGTGTATACTCCCAATTAATTGAAACAAAATAAATTCAGAAAAATGGCAACTAACGAAAAAATACGCATCGGTGTTGAAGCACCTTTTTCTTTGGACAGTTCAGAAAAATTCTGGATGATTTTGTCTGGTGAGGTCAATGTTTTTTATACCGATATCGCAGAAGACGGAACTTATTTATCAGCCTTAAAATTTTTGTACACCGCCAAAAAAGGAGAATTGCTGTTCAGTTTAATTACGAAAGAAAATTCCGAAAATATAAGACTTATTGCTTTTTCCAATGATGCAACCCTTGTTTCTATAGATAAAAGCAATTTGCTGGAAATCGATCATTTTTTTCTTAAAAAAATGGTCAACAACTGGATCCTGAAAACATCCGCCGCACTCGATTCATCCAATAATCCGAGGGTTTATACAGCACTAGATCATTTTACTGTGATCAATATTACAGAAAATACCATTGCTTACCCTTCGTCAGGATTAAACTGGATTCAGGTATCGGAAGGAAAGCTGGAAATATTCTCAGGAAATAAGGTTTTGGAAGCGGGTCAGTATGAAGATTTTCCGGTTCCGGTATGCAGCAAATTATGGGTTAAATCTTTATCCGCAAAAACACTGGTAAAAATAATAAGCACTCGTGAAGTACTTGAAAATGATATTAATTTCTTGATTGCTGTTGATTATATTCAAAAATATTTCTTCAGCAGGCTTATTACCATTATTAATGATCAGCAGACTGAAGAACAGGAATATTTTAAAAGTAAGGCAGAAAACGAAAATACGGACCTCAGCAATACACTGGAAAAGATCAGATCCATTGTTACCGGACAAACGAAATCAGGTATCAGGGAAGAAGCTGTTCATCAGTCTAAATCAAAAAATATTCTTTTTTTAACCTGTAAATTAATTGGTGAGCATAACGGGTTTAATCTTGAAGAGCCTAAACACATCGAAAGTTATCAGAACAGTGTGACCAACCAGCTGATTGCCATTGCAAAAAGCTCTAAAATACGCGTAAGAAAAGTAATTTTACGGGGAGTCTGGTGGAAAGAAGAAAATGGAAACCTGCTGGCTTTCACGAAAGACGGCAATGTCCCGGTAGCATTAATTCAGAAAAGTTCTTCTCAATATATTCTTAAAAACCTGCAGACCAATGCAGAAACAACGGTAAACAATGAAATTGCAGAAACCCTGGAACCTATCGCTTATATGTTCTTTTCGGGTTTCGATGTAAAAATGACTTCCATAAAAAGAGTATTGGGGTTTGCTATGCAAGGTGCAAAAAGGGACCTCAAGTTCCTGATCATTGCTGCATTGGCAGGAAGCTTAATAGGTCTTCTGGTTCCTATTTTATCGGGAGTGATGTTTGACGATGTTATTCCAACCGCAGATCGTTCTTTACACTTCGAGATTTTCGGAATATTGCTCATCATAGGCTTTGTAACGGCCGGATTACAGCTTGTGCAGGGTGTTTTGCAGTTAAGAGTAGAATCAAAATCAAGCATCAATTTACAGGTTGGAGTCATGGATTATATCCTGCGGCTTCCTGTAACTTTCTATAAAAATTATACTGCGGGAGATCTTACCAACAGGGTATTAAGCATTAATTCCATCAGACAGATCGTTTCAAATACTTTGATTACCGCAGCACTGAGCGGAGCTTTTTCTTTCGTGAATCTGATCCTTCTGTTTTATTACGATTCCAAACTGGCCTGGATAGGAGTTGCATTGGGAGTAATTGCCGCGTTATTTACGGTAGGAATGGGATTGTTAAAATTAAAACACGACCGTCAGATTTCCCAGCAACAGGGAGAAATCCAGGGTTTTTTATTTGAATTTTTATCCGGAATTACCAAGATAAGAATGACAGGCGGAGAAAAAAGAATTTTCACATTATGGGCTGAAAAATTTTCAAAACTAAAAAAATTAGGCTTCAGCTCAGGGAGTTATCAGAATTTTGTAGAAACTTTTAATGCCTCCTACCCTCTTTTTACGAGTATTTTCTTTTTCTCATTTATTTATTACACCGTGCTGCATGCCGATAACGCTGCAAGTATGCTTACGGTAGGTGCTTTTATGGCTTTTATTACGGCTTTTAATAAATTTTTAAATGACAGTTTAAGAATCAGTATGGCCTTTATCACTTCCATGAATGTCATTCCTTTATATGAAAGGGTAAAGCCGATTCTGGAAGCTGAGCCGGAATCTGCCGAACACAGTACAGATCCGGGTGAACTGAGCGGCGAAATTGAAATGAATTCCCTTTCCTTCCGGTATCATGAAGATCAGCCTTTGGTACTGAATAATATTTCATTCAAAATAAAACCGGGAGAAATGGTGGCTTTTGTAGGTTCATCTGGTTCCGGAAAATCAACCATTATGAGACTTCTGCTGGGTTTTGAGCATCCTGAAGCGGGATCTATTTATTACGACGGCGAAAGCTTCGAGTCTATGAATAAAGAGCTGGTAAGGAGACAGATTGGTGTGGTTCTCCAAAACGGAGCACTGATGGCGGGAAGTATTTTCCAGAACATTATCGGCAATTCCGAACTTACACTGGAAGATGCCTGGGAAGCGGCACGTATGGCCGGAATGGAAGAAGATATCAAACATATGCCGATGGAAATGCACACCATGGTAAGCGAAGGAGCCGGAACATTTTCCGGCGGGCAAAGACAACGACTGATGATCGCAAGAGCAATTGTCCACAAGCCCCGACTTCTTTTTATGGATGAGGCAACCAGCGCCCTGGACAACAAAACACAGAATATCGTGTCTGAAAGTCTTGAAAAATTGCAGGCTACCCGCATCGTGATCGCTCACCGGCTGAGTACCATTAAAAATGCCGACAGAATTTTTGTGCTGGATAAAGGAAGCATCGTTGAATCCGGAAATTATGACGAATTGATGGACAAAAACGGACTGTTCGCAGAATTGGCAAAACGTCAGATCGCATAGCATGGAAAACAAGACAGAGCTGAAAGAAAATATGGTTTTACCAAAACAGCTACAAGATTATTTTTCAAATAAATTTACCGCTGATAATGCAGGAATTCAAAATTCATCAGATAAAACATTTTGGGAAGAATATATTGACCATTCTACCGGCAATATTCCGTTTCATGTGCTTCGTGCGTTTTATCCCCAGCTGAATTTTCCTATTGAAGAAGGAACAGACAAAAAGCAGATGTACCGCGATGCTGTTCTGAAAGGATCATTCATCATTTCAGATCAAGCCTTACAGCTGCAAAAAGAAAGTGAGATTACGCTGAAACTCCATCAAAGTATGGCTTATCATATCCCAGTGCTTACAGTTCCTGACGAAACTGATTTTGAAATGCTTATCCAATGTTTAATTCATAAAAACAATCCCGTGAAAATTCCGAAATCAATGGGTGCAAGCCTGATCAGCGGAATAAATAACTGGAAGAAGATCAATAATTTAAAACAGAAATGGAGTGAAAACAATTCATCTCTTTCCTGGAATGAGGAATTTTTAAAAAATATTGTACCCAATACGCATTTATATAAAGACAAAATTATTCTGCTGAGCATGAAACCTTACAGCAATGTAAACGCAGCAACACTAGACCTGAACAGTGAAAAATGGAAGGAGATCTCATTAAAAATACGGTTAGAGCATGAATGCGTTCATTTATACACATTAAAAAAGTTCGGTTCTGCTTCCAATAATCTTCATGATGAGCTGATTGCAGATTATATAGGAATTGTTGCCGCTTCAGGAACTTATCAGAAAAATTGGATGCTCACTTTTATGGGGCTGGAAGAATATCCGAAATACAGATCCGGCGCACGGCTCGAAAATTATCTTGCCGGAATGAATCTTTCTGAACCTGAATTTGCACAGGTAACAAAAATCATCAGAAATGCTATTGAAAATATTTCAGTTTTCAGTAGTCAGCTTAAAGAAATGAAAACTGATGAAGACAAAAGATCAAGGATTGAAGCGCTCTGCAAAACAGATCTTCTGCAAATTTCATCACCAGCTGGAGCCGGGTTGGTACTTGACAGCTATCAAAAAATTTCGGCGCGCTGATTCTCAGCGCGCCGAAGATATATAAAATGGTTATTAGTGTATAATTAATTCTGTATTGTTGTGAGATAAAATTCCGGAAAAGTCTTTACATTCTTTCCGATTGCAATCTCAAAAGCAATATGCGTACTCACGGCACCGGCCAGCCAAGAAGCAACAGCAAGCTGAGGCGGGGGAAAACTTCCGTTTTCTTCTTTGTATTTTTTTATAATATCATCAATCCATACCTGGCGATTTCCCCAGAAAGCTAAATAGCCGGTTGCATATTCTACAACATTCAGCTCATTAAATCTTTCATCTTCTTTTGATAAATAACGTAATCCCGGTAATCCGGAAATCACAAAAACAAGAGTACCCCATCCCAGATTATAAGGATGCAATACCGGAATGCCCTGCTTTTGGCAGGCTTCATCAAAAATAAGAGGAACGTCTGAAGTAAAATCCAAAGCATTAACGGCAATCTTGTGTCCCGGAATGAATTCCTGAACATTTTCAGGCGTCAGGAAACAATGGTGGACTTTAATCGCTGCATTGCTGTTGATAGACAGCAGTCTTTCCTTCAGAGCATTCACCTTCGGTACGGAAATATCTTTTTCGGTGTAATTCTGGCGGTTTAGATTAGACAATTCAACAACGTCGCCGTCGATAATGGTAAGGTTTTCAAATCCGAATCTCAGGAGACATTCTGCAATGATACTACCAATTCCGGCTCCCCCTAATAAAATCGGGAAATTTTTTATATACCGCTGTTCTTCTTCAGTGATATATAATCTGTTTCTGGTGTATCTTTCTTCCATGACGATCATGATTTAGACAAATGTAAAGAACAGGAACTGAAACTCCGCTACCTGAAAGTGTAGAATTATAGTAACGGCAGAATAATATTTAACTTAAAAAGGAAAAAGTCCGTTGCAGTAACGGACTTTTCATATACAACTATTTTAATATTTTTTCAACTTTAGGTGCAGTTCATATTCAGCTCCTCATTATTTGAGTTCATGAAACATTCACCCCGAAAATATGGCCTATCAGTGCTGTAATTCCCATTGCAACAGTACCCCAGAAACATATCCTCATGACAGCGATGCCAATTTTTGAACCGCCGGTTTTCGCGGAAATGGCTCCGAGAATCATCAGAAAAACAATTGAAAATCCATATTGAAAGTACACCATTTCTTTAATAGGTGCTGTAAGAGAAACAATAAAAGGAAGCAGTGCTCCAAGAGCAAAGGAACCAAACGAAGCAATAGCCGCCTGTAAAGGCTTTGCCTGGGTAATCTCATTGATGCCCAGCTCATCATGTGCGTGGGCTGCCAATGCGTCATGCTCCGTAAGTTCGGTAGCCACACGTAAAGCTGTTTCTTTACTTACTCCCCGTTTTTCATAGATTTTGGCAAGTTCCTGCAGTTCTATTTCCGGCATTTCTTCAAGCTCGCGTTTTTCACGCAAAAGATCTGCTTTTTCGGTATCTTCCTGAGAGCTTACGGAAACATATTCTCCGGCAGCCATGGACATGGCACCGGCAATCATTCCTGCGAGGGCGGCAAGAATAATGGTATTTTTCTCAGGTGATGCTGCAGCAACCCCAATAACAATACTCGTAGTGGAAAGCAATCCGTCATTGGCTCCCAACACCGCTGCACGAAGCCACCCTACCCTGTTTACATAATGTTTTTCTAAAAGATGATGCATAATTAAAAGTTTAAAACCATTCCTGCCCCAAAATTTTTACCATCCGCAACCGGATAAATCATGGTAAAACTTTTAGAATCTTTTTTATTAAATAGTGTATTAATTCTCGGAAACAGCCAGTAAGCCAACTCTGTACTTAAAATCCCAAATCCTGCACCGGCTACCACATCTCCTACCCAGTGTTTGTCATTAAGCGTTCTGTAAACACCTGTAAAAATAGCAATAGGATACCCCGAAAGAGACAACCAGAAATTTTCATCTTTATATTCCCTGAAAAGAAAATGAGCTGATGAAAAAGCAGTTGTTGTATGCCCGGAAGGAAAAGAAAGGTGGTTGGATCCATCCGGCCGTTCTTCTTTTACCAAATGCTTCAGAGGAAGAACAAATGCAGCCGAGATAACCTGTGAAGTTCCGTAAATAATTGTCCGTTCTTTGAAATTATGTTTTCCTTTAATTCCTGCAAGATTATATCCATATACCATTACTGCAGGAAGATACTGGGTGTAATTATCCAGTTTAATGTGTTTCGGCTGATGTTCTCCGATTTCATATTTCGTAGACCGGTTGAGGTTTTTCAATGCATCCGAAGTAAGGCTAATCGTTCCGTATCCGATAAAAACAGCCGGAACGATTAGCTTTTTATAATTGGGTTGATAAACTTTGTCCTGATATTCAAAATACTCAACGGACATGGAAGAATCTGCTTTGACCTGTCCATTCACAGAAAAAGAAAAGATCAAAGCAGTGAAAATTGTGATAAATGGTTTCATAGGTTATTATCTGAACCTTAAATTTAAGGAAATAATATCAGATTTCATCCCTACAGATTTTGTATAATGTCCATATCTTATTTCCAGCATATTCAGGCGTTCCACTCCAAATAACCCATTCTTCGGACTGATTCGGATTCCGGCCCCGTAAAAGTGGCTGTCGAATTTTGACAAATCATAATTACTGGTATAAAAATCATCAAAAGCCGTATGCTGCTGATAGGGCGCGAAATATTTTGTTGCCGTCTGCGAATAATACCTGTAGAAAGGACTTACCGAAATAAATGGTGAAATTTTCACCGGCGTTTCCAGGCTGAAGGTATTGGATTTCAGTCCCCAGTCATCAGTATAATACCGGTAATAGGCCCTCAGAATCACCTTATCTCCCAGAAAATAGTTGGCTCTCAATCCTATTGGAATTTTAAACCTTTTATCCGGTAAAGCTTCCTGATGTACAGAATTATCATTAAAATATACCCTGTGAAACGGCAGGCTTAAATATCCTGTTTGCTGAACAGCATCTCCCAAAACCTCGATCTGGAAATTCTGATTGATAATTTGGGAATAGGCCAGAGATAAAGCATAGGTATTTCTTCCGCTCGTACCGTAGCCTTCACTGGTTCTTAATTCGATAGGTGCAATAAGCTTAACCTGATCTAGAAAGGCCTGGAATTTTGCCGTAAATTCTCCCATCCGGTTTGCCGTTTTCTGCGAAAAGCCGATGTTTGCACCGTAAGACTGATAATCAAACTCAAAAGATGTGGAAACTCCCGCCATTAAGGTTGTTCCTTTGGATTCATTTTCACGGCTCCAGCTTAAAGCAGGATAAATTCTGTTGTCTGCATGGGATGCCGACGAGTTGGCCTTAAGATCAATCATATCCGAAGATGCGGAAGTATAATGATCAATCCCCACACTAAAACCGAATTTATTTTTTCGGTCTTTCTTATCGTATTTTACCATTGTTACATCTATGGTATTGGAAATATCGGTTAACTTTTCAGTGCCAATTCCTCCTGTAACGGCAGAATTATTTCCGTCCTGTTTATAGTAGCTTGAAACTAAATTTGCTTCATCAAACGTCAGCTTTTTTGGCTGTTCATTATTTGTATTTTCCTGTGCTTTTGCATTAAAAATTCCGAAAAGAGCAATAACACTTATGATTAATTTTTTCATTTTAGATCACTTTAATTTTATATGTACTCTTTTTAATTACACCCGCAGCCGCCGCCAACTTTCCCTGCATTGGCTCCGGAAGAGCCTTCTCTGTAAGACTGAAAGCTAAGCTCGGTCTTTTCGATCGGCCTGTTTCCGAGAATCATTTCAGAATCATTGAGCTTATTTTTTTCGTACTCCTTGACGGTAGTACAGGATTGCACTGAGGCCACGGTGATCAATAGGCAAATTGCCGCTATTATTTTTATGAAATTTTTCATTTGTTCTGAATTGTTTTTAGAAAGTCATTCTGAATTAGAAGAGAATTTTGTTTCACACCTCTGTTCAGAATGATAATGGTTTCATTTTAAATTAATGTTTTGTGATGAATATATTTTGTCCTGGTCATCAATAATAATACATTCCAGATGATTAATCTGATTAACCATATTGATTGCCGCAGTGATTCCCATAATGCTTACAGGCGTCGCCATGGCATCTGCAATTTCTGCATTAGGACAAAAAACGGTTACACTTTTTACTCCTGAAACAGGCATCCCTGTTTTGGGATTGATCGTATGCGAGTATCTTTTTCCGTTGATGATAACGAATTTTTCGTAATTCCCGGACGTTGCAATGGCCATATCGGTAATATTCATGTAGGAAAACGGCTGTCCGGCATTGTCTGGATCTGCAATTCCTATCGTCCAGGGTTTTCCGTCTGCCTGATTTCCCCATGCAGTAAGATCCCCGGAAGCATTGACGATTCCTGAGGTTGCCCCTCTTTTTTGTAAAAGCCTCTTTGCCATTTCGGCAGCATATCCTTTCCCGATTCCCCCGAAACCGATGCGCATTCCTTTTTCTTTTAGAAAGACCGTCTGGTTACTTCGATCAAGAATAATATTCCGGTAATTCACGAGCTTCAGATGATCTTTAATAAGTTCAGGATCTGGAAGTGCATTCATTGTACGGTCAAAATTCCAGAAGCTTTTATCAATTCCGCCATAAGAAATATCAAAATATCCGTCTGTAATGGCACTGATACGCATACTTCTTTCAATCAGATCAAAAATTTCCAGGTCAACCTGTACAGGTTGTATTCCTGCATTTTTGTTGATAAGGTTGGTCTGGCTTTCTTCACTGAAAGTGGTGAGAAGTTTTTCGATCCTGCGTATTTCTTCAATGGCTGCATCAATATGCTCCTGTGCTTTTTTATCATCATTTCCCACAACGGTAATTTCAAAAGCGTTCCCCATGAGTTTCTGAGGTCTTTTGAATTCTCTTAGCATACGCGTTAATTATTTTTGGTTTTCTTTGACTGAGCGGATTTCGTTACTGAAAGCCAAAGCATTTTCAGAAGGAAGTCCTTCCCAGGTTTTCAGTACCTTTCCTTCCTGGTTCAATAGCAGCGTATACGGAAAAAGCCCTTTTGGATTATATTGATCGGCAAGTGCTGCATTTTCCTTCTTCAGGTCCGCAGAAAGCTGATTTTTTTTGTTTCTCGGAAAGTCTGCATTAATGTAAAGAATAACGTTATCCGCTTGCAGCTTTTTAAAGTCTTCGGTTTCAATGATATTTTTATGCAGTTTGATACATGGAATGCACCAGTCTGAGCCCGAAAAGTTAAGTAAAATAAGTTCTTTATTTTCTGCTGCCGTTTTTTTTGCGGTTTCCAGCCTGGTCTGTGCGTGAAAACCAATGGAGAATACAACCATTACAATGGCTGACAATAGTGTTTTCATTATGTATATTTTATAATGATTTATAATTTAACGATATAATAATTTGATTTGTTTTAAATCAATTTTAAATTACCAGGGAAAAGCGCGGAGGTTCCCAGATGGAGCCTGCAAATCCTTTAAAACGAAAGTCCTCATCCTTTGACGAGATTTTATTGGATGTTATCTGTTGTACATGTGAATTTTTGGATTCAAAGCTAAATCCCGGATTCATTACGGTAAAAACCAAAGCCAAGGGTGCGGAATGGATGATAAAGGGAAGTTTCTGATCTTTTCCGTCATCTCCGTCATTAACAGGATGGTTGTAATGGGTTTTAAGGAAAGCGATGAGCGGCATTTCCGGATTGAGCTTTTTATGCTCACAGTAATGCTCTATGAGATTCGGGATTTTCAAAAGCTGATACAATTCGGTTGTAGAAACCAAATATAACGAGAGGAACAATATGGAAATCAACTTTTTCACCATTCAAATTTATAAAATGTTTCGTTTAGAATTACTTTAAATTAACATTTTAATATTTTTTTAAAGTCACGTTTGGACGGCTATTCTTATATCAGATTTCCGGAAAGATTAAAAATCCCGCAGATCGTTTGAACATGCGGGATTCTCAGCTTCTTCGGCTGTCATCATATTTCCTTTTTTTCGGAATGAGAACAGGGCATTGAAAATGTACTGAGAAAGGTAATGGTTGTTCGGTTTCCGCTTTCGTCAACTTTTATTACAAGCGATTTGCAGCAGGGTGATGCATTGAAATGGTTTTTGTATTGCGTTCCGCATTTGAAGCATTCCGTGATTACGGTTTCATTTTTTTCCATGATTATTGTGTTTGTTTATGATTATTCCGGATGAATTTATAATTTTTGACTGTTAAACTTCGGTTGATTATTCTCTTTCTGAAATTTATTGATGAGGGATACTTTGTAGAGTGCATCAATAACCTTTTCATCGCTGAGCTTTTTCTTTCTCACTTTTCGGATGTATGCCGGGTCTTTCGGTTCCTTTTTAAGAATGATGTTCACTGAAGTGGTATAGCGTGGCGGCAGCCATTGTTCGATAAAATCGAGCTTTTTGCCGGTTTTATCCTGATGAGAGGGTTTCATCAATGTGTTCATAGAAACGATAAATTTTGTTTAACCTTTTTTTGTAATTTTGTGTCTGTCTGATAAGACATTTGAAGAACAAATATACAATTATATATTAAAAACAACAAATTATTGAATTTAAACAACGATTTATTGTTTTCAATCTGATAAGAAACACTTAATATGAAAATTTACGAAAAGATCCGTGAGTATAGCAAGAGCAAAGGCGAAACCATGAAGGAAATTGCAAACGCATATGGTGTAACCCCTCAATCTATTCAGCTCTATTTTTCGGGAAAAAATGCAATGCCTCTTAATTTTCTTGTTTGGTATATCGAAGAACATCCCGATCTGGATCTCTATGCTCTTTTTAATAAAAATCAGCAGAGTATTGTTTCTGAACCTAAGCCTCCCTATCATAAAAAATCGAAAAAACAGGACGTGATTGACAGAATTGTAGAAATTCTGGAAAAAGAATTATAAATAATATTTAGGCAGTAAGACTCTATGATCAATATTGCTAAAATTTCCAATTTAATTAAATAAAAGATTTTTAATTTTATTCCTACCTGATTTAATCAGATAATTTTACTCAATTATTATTCTATGAATGTTAAATTTTAGCAAAATTAAAGACATTTATAGCAGTATTTATTTTTAATGAGCTACCTTTATCGGTGATATATAGAAAACATGCAATTTTATAATTTATTATTGTCTTTTTTGCATTTCTATTATTTTAATGATCAGGATTCCACAAATATATCATAAGATTTGTAATCAGGATTTTTGTTATTCAGGCGAATAATTTTCGCAGGTATACTAAAGGCTTCACCATTCTGAAGTTTTATGGACACTGGCTGAATAATAATTCAGCTATTTATGTATTAAGGATTAGAATCTTTTTGGATATGACAAGCAAAATCATAGGTGTAGGAAACTACATCCCCTCAGAAACCATCAGTAACTTATTTTTCGGCGAACATGTATTCCTGAATGAGGAAGGAAACTTACTGAAAGACAGTAATGAATCTATTACAAAAAAATTACAGAAAATAACAGGTATCGAAGAAAGAAGATATGCCGGCAGTACGCAGGTTGCTTCAGATCTTGGTCTTATTGCCGCACAGTCTGCGATTGAAGATTCCGGGATTGATCCGGAGACTCTGGATTATATTATTTTTGCCCACAATTTTGGAGATGTACGCTTCGGAACTATTCAGTCTGATACCGTTCCGAGCCTTGCTTCAAGGGTAAAGCACACTTTACGAATCAAAAATAATTTCTGCGTAGCTTATGATGTCCTTTTTGGCTGCCCGGGATGGATTGAAGGAGTAATCCAGGCGCATGCTTTTATTCGGTCCGGAATAGCTAAAAGATGTCTTGTAATAGGTGCTGAAACGCTTTCTAGGGTAGTAGACATTCATGACAGGGACAGTATGATCTATGCAGACGGAGCCGGAGCTGTTATTCTGGAAGCCAACGAAGCGGATGATTCGGGAATTAAATCGCATCTCTCAGCTTCTTATACCTTGAATGAAAAAGATTTCCTGTACTTCGGAAAATCTTATAACAATGAAAGCTGTCCGGATACCAAATATATTAAAATGGATGGAAGGAAAATTTACGAATTTGCACTCTCCAACGTTCCCACAGCAATGCAGAAATGCCTGGATGACAGCGGATATACGATCAATGACCTGAGCAAAATCATCATTCATCAGGCTAATGAAAAAATGGACGAAGCGATTGTGGAAAGATTTTATCAGCTTTACGGCATGAATGTTCCTTTGGGAATTATGCCAATGGTAATCAGCAAACTAGGGAACAGCAGTGTAGCGACAATTCCTTCCCTTCTTACCATGATCCTTAAAGATGAACTGGAATCACATACTATACAAAAGGATGATATTATTCTTTTTGCATCCGTAGGAGCAGGAATGAATATCAATGCATTGGTTTACAAATTTTAGTGATCTACCCTATTCAATTGTATAATGTACAAATATTTTTGATAATCAACAATTTAATTAACAGTACTATGGAAATTTTTTGTATATTTGCAGAACAAAACAGGTTTCTGCCTTTGCTATTCTGTAGAGCATAGATAATATTTTCTTTCAGTTTACTTTTTCAGCCATTTGTTTTTAATAAGGTCACAGCACAAGGCTTTGGCTTAACAATAATTTAATACCATTTACAATGCAAGAAGGCACAGTAAAATTTTTCAATGAAGCAAAAGGCTTCGGATTTATCACTCCAGCAGACGGCAGCAAAGACGTTTTCGTACATTCTTCCGGATTAATCTCAAGATCTATCCAGGAAAATGACAGAGTAGTTTTTGAAGTTCAGCAAGGCCAAAAAGGCTTAAACGCAGTGAACGTAAAATTGGCGTAATGCCGAATGTCAAGGTATTGACAGTTGAGACAAAAGATATTCACGGAGCTTTCTCAGTTAGCCAAATCTAGTTAATATCCAATTTATCTATTTTCTCATTCTGAATATATCACCTGAAAAGACATTATTGAATTGATTTAATCTTATTTTATATATGTCATAAACCTTCCACAATGTGGGAGGTTTTTTTATGTATTTTCATTAATGATTGATAAATAGTTTTCCTGTTTTTAGCAATTTATTTATCTTCGTTTCTTCAACCTTAATATTTTAATTTTGTCTCAAGAACCAGTAAATAAGCCAGTCAGCTCCTCCCATAAACTAATTCCTATGACGGATTTCGTTATAGAATATTACTCCCATGAAGGTTATGCAGATCTGCAGACCTTAAAACTGATGAATAATTATGCTAACTTCCTGAAAAAAACTTTGACACTCGGTATGTTTGTGCCGGTAGACAACAAAGGAAACATTCTGAAAGAGCCTAAAAATTATTCTTCCTGGAAATCTCTTGAGCATAACAAAAAAGCAGGCAAAACAGACAGCCCAGTTTTCGAAGAATATAAAATATACCGCAATGCAGAACAAAAATGCTTGTTTGAAGGATTCTCCATTGCTTACAACGGATATTCCGTAGTGCGGATCACCGCGATTTACAATCCTATGATTGAGCTTTCATTTAATAAAAACGATAAAACCTTTCAGAACTTCAGCGATGTAGAATCATTAACCTCTTTTGATGAAATATTTTTAAACGCCAATGCTTTAAAGAAACTGGGGCTTCGTTCGTAAAGTTGCAATTACGGCAACCTGATCAGCTTTTCACTGCTTTTCCATAAACTTCAAGTGCTCTTTTCCTGGCAAAAGTATGTTCTACCATTTCTTCAGCATTAATTTCATTTTCATTAAGCCACGTCCTGATATATTTTTGATCTTTGTCGAATTTTTTAGTCTGTTCCGAAGGATTAAAAACCCTGAAATAAGGTGCCGCATCGCAACCACAGCCTGCTGCCCACTGCCAGTTTCCATTGTTGGAGGAGAGCTCATAATCCAAAAGTTTTTCTGCAAAATATGCTTCTCCCCACCTCCAGTCAATTAACAGGTGTTTGGTAAGGAAACTTGCAACCACCATTCTTACCCTATTGTGCATGAATCCTGTTTCATTCAATTGACGCATTCCTGCATCTACAATAGGATATCCTGTTTGTCCTTTGCACCAGAGATGAAATTCTTTTTCATTGTTTCGCCATTGTATATTTTCATATTTCTGTTTGAAAGGTTGGTGAACGACTTTCGGGAAGTGATAAAGAATCTGCATAAAAAACTCTCTCCAGATCAGCTCATTCAGCCAGGTCTCATTATGTTCTAATGCGAACCGAACACATTTGCGTACGGAAATTGTTCCGAAACGGAGGGCTACACCAAGATGTGTCGTATGATCCATTCCGGGAAAATCCCTGTATTTATCATAATCATCAATGATTGATTTTTTTAATGCAGGATCCGTCATTTTCAAATCTGTCTTCTGGAAACCGATATCCTTAAGCTCAGGAAATTGGGAAGGTTTGTACGACAGAAAATTAGAAAAATTAATTGTGAAATTTTCGATTTTATGTTTCTTCAAAAGTTCTTTCCACTTTTTTGAATAAGGCGTGTAAACCGTATATGGTGTCCCATCATTTTTCATGACCTCATCTTTTTCGAAAATGACCTGATCCTTATAGCTTTTAAAATTGATCTGATGATCTTTCAGAAAATATTCGATTTCCTGATCGCGACTGATAGCCTGAGGTTCATAATCCGTATTGCAGAAAACCGTATCAACATCATAGTTTTTAATTAATTTTTTGAAAGCATCCAGAGGTTTTTCATAAAATACTGTGATTCCGCTGTTGTGTTTTTTAAGTTCACCATGAATCTCTTTCAGAGCCTGATGAAAATAATCCACTCTCTTATCCGACTTGTTTTCCAGCCTATCGAGAATTTCCTTATCGAAAATAAAAACAGGGAGCACTTTTTCTTTCTGTTGTAAAGCATAATAAAGACCGCAATTATCCTGCAGCCTGAGGTCTCTCCGAAACCAGAAGACGTTTATTTTATTCTTTTTTTCAGACATAGATCAGTTATTGATTGAAATATTTCTCCAGAACTTTAAAGCGGTAATCGAAAATATGTTCAAGCTTATTTTTAACAAAAAGTTTATCCGCAATTTCTCCGAGAAAACCAAACGGAAGCTCATAATCAACCCTGTCTTTCATTAAAACACCCTGCTCATTTTCGATAAATTCATGATGATGATTCCAAAGTTTGTAAGGTCCTTTTTTCTGAAAATCGGTAAAACTTTTCCTGAAATTTACCTGCGTAATTTCTGTTTTCCATTTCATTTTAATTCCAAAAAGTGGCGAAACGAAATAATCAATGATCATTCCTTCATATATTTCATTTGTCTCAAACTTTGTACGGACAATGAAGTTCATATCTTCAGGAGTAATTTTGGAAAGATTTCCGGGCGAAGAAAAAAACTCCCACGCTGTTTTCAGATCACAATGCAGCTGCTGCTCGCGGAATAATGTATGTTTCATCTTTTTCTCAATCAAATACAATTAAAGTACCACAACATTAAAATTTGCAATAAAAAAGTAAAATAAATTACTAATATTACAAATTTAATATATTTTTTTAACTCAGTAAAATTAAGTATCTTTAAAGGAATAAGCAATAGAGACAGATAACTCTTAATACTAACTTTTAATATTATAATAATAATCTTTGTGTCTTCGGTTAATAAAAAGTTAATCAGCTATCAATTATAGATCCACATCAGAACAGGAGTTTCTGATTGCTGCAAAATCGGATCGATTTTTTTCATGGCATTATTTGATATGGTAGGACAGCCCCATCCTTCGGGAGAACCTGTAGGAAAAGTTTCTTTATCACTCATCAGTTCCCAGGAATGAAATACAATGACTCTTTTCAGAGCATTGTTGTTGGTATCTTCCAGACCGTGCATCAAATATTTCACATTAATTCCCCAGTTACTGTACCCTCTTCCCTCAAGTTTGTATTTACCTAAAGAAGAAAGATGACTTCCGTCTTCATTACTGAATTGCGGCTTATCCTTTGACTCATCACTGCTCCAGCGATTATTTCCGCACCCATGCCCTACAAGATATGCTGCAGAAACAGAATCTTTTTTAAAATCCCAGATGAAAAACCGCTTTAGCCCGGAATGAACGCTCATATCAATCAAAATACAGAAATCAGTATTCAGTTTCTTCTTTTTACAGAATTGTAGTGCTTGACGGGCTTTATGCCTCATCTCTTTGAGATCAGATTTATCCGCAACGGTATTATTTTGCGTTAGAGAAGTTCCGGAATTGTTTTGCTGTTGTTCTTTCTGACAGGAAAGGAATGCATACAAAAATATAATGTTAAGATAAAGGAGCTTTCTCATTTTTTATAATGCAGAAATATTCCGTAATCAGTAGGCGTCCATAATGCAGCTTTTTGCCCGGCAGCTTTCAGTGCATTATTTGCCCAGGTATTACAGGTATCCAGAAAGCTGTATCTCCCTTTGGCATCATAGAATGCATCGTTATCTCCGTACACTGCATTGGTAGGAATAAGGATATTATTTCCATTTGAATCTTTATCAAATTTATCATCAACAAATTTCACCAGCTGTCTGTACTGATTTTTGCTGATCATAATCATTTTACAATCTTCGCCTTCTTTCATTTCGCGGTAATAGGTACAGTGCATGGCAGATTCGCTGAGCCAGAAGGCAGCTTTAAAAGCGGTGGAAAACTTAAGGTCGGCCCAGGTAGGCGTATCCAGGTAAAAACCTTTATCACCCCAGCCAATACCTACATATTTAAAATCTGATTTTTTTGATTTTGTGTTGGTGAAAGGGATTTCCCCACTCCAGTCGTGAAGATCATTTTTTACGGGCATTACAATATCTGTATGTACGCCGTTCGTATAAATATAAATGGGAATTTCTTTTTTCTCTCCGTCATCCTTAGCCGAAATTTCGATAAATGGCAGGAAATATCCGAGCGCGACATAAAGAGCAACAATGCCCACGATAATTCCTAATGTTTTAAGAATGATAAACAACATTTTTTTCACAGTCAAGCTAATAAATATAGTTAATAAAATTTAATAATAATTTTCACAAAAGTATTGGATATAAATAAATTTTTCTCTAAATTTAAGTACAAAATCTTCACAAATATGCAGAAAAACGCTAAATCCAACAAAAGATTTAAAATAAGAGTAAAAGTAGCTCCAAAAAGAGTACAAAAAAAACGTTGATTTTCGTTGGGATAAATAATCTCCGGAAGTCAATTTTTTTTTACGGAAATTTTCTTATTTGTCTGTAAATCCTGCCTCTTTAAATCCTGAATTTAAAGAATGGCCATTTATCCATTTTACTTTGGAAATTAAAAAATTCCAGACAGGAAATTGTCTCTCTAAAAATCTCCAGGTTTATTATTCTTTTCCAGAAATTCAATATTCCGTTTTAATCCGGCAAACTTTGTTCTCTTAACAGGAGATTTCCTGAAGATTTCCGAAAAAAGCTCCTGCGTAAGTTCTTTCCATTCACCTTTTTTAAAATTTTTCAATGCATCATTCGGGGCAAATTTTTTCTGCTTTGTAGGCGCTGAAAATCGGTTCCAGGGGCAAACATCCTGGCATACATCGCAACCAAACATCCAATCATCCATTTTATCTTTAAAATAATCGGGAATTTCATTTTTCAGCTCAATTGTAGCGTAAGAAATACATTTGCTCCCATCAATCAGCTTATCGGAAACGATGGCATTTGTAGGACATGCATCAATACATTTCCTGCAGGTTCCGCAATGATCTGTGGTGGGATGGTCTGGAATTAATTCCAGATCGCAAATAATTTCTGCAAGGAAATAAAATGAACCGCTCTGTTTCGTAATCAGGTTGGCATTTTTTCCAACCCAGCCTATTCCTGACTTTCTGGCCCAGCTCCTTTCCAGAACCGGCGCCGAATCTACAAATACCCGAAAAGCAAATTCCCCGATCTCCTCTTGCAGCCCAGAAACCATTTCTCTGAGAATATCTTTGATGACTTCATGATAATCTTCGGCATATGCATATTTTGAGATTTTAAAATTGTCCAGTGTCTGAATTTTCTCTTCGGGAAAGTAGTTATAAGAAAGAGAAATTACCGATTTTGAGCCTTCTACCAATAGCCTCGGATCTAGTCTTTTATCGAAATAATTTTCCATGTACTTCATTTCGCCATGAAAATTGCTCTTCAGCCATTCTTCAAGAGGCTTTGCATCTTCTTCCAGAAAATCAGCTTTAGAAATACCACAACTCTGGAAGCCAAAACTTTTTGCCCTGGCTTTTATCAACTGTGAATATTTTTCAGCGTTTGAATTCATAATTTTACCTTGCAAAACTAAGATTATTTTATAAATTTGTTTAAGATTTGAAGATTGAATTGCTGTATATCTGTTTTCAATAGTTCATTTTCAACAAATAATTCTAAAATATTAATATATGTCTCTATCAGAAGTTTTAAAATCAGGAAATTATGCATTAATCGACGTTCGTGAGCCCATGGAGCTTGAAATGGACGGAAGTATTGAGGGCGCTAAAAATATTCCTTTGGGGGAAGTGGAAGACAGACAAGAAGAAATCCTGTCTATAGAGAAGCCCGTAATTATTTTCTGCAGAAGCGGAAACAGAAGCGGAAAGGCTTTAGAATATCTTAACACACAAGGCCTTAAGGAAGGCTATAACGGCGGAGGCTGGGCAGAGCTGAAGCAGGCTATCGATGCAAATCAGGGAACTTTTTAAAGTTCCTTTTTTTATTTAAAATGTTTTACAATGCAGCTAAGAGAAAGATTTCTGCAAAACAGTCTTTTATACACCCAGGATCTCCATCTTATTGAAGGTTTTTGGACTGAAATTGAAAAAAGATATACCGAAAAAGGCAGACATTATCACAATTTTAACCATCTTGAAAATATGTTCTCCGAATTGGACAAAGTGAAAGATGACATTGAAAATTATCCTATTATCTCATTTTCTGTTTTTTACCATGATGTAATTTATGATGCTTCTTCAAAATCAAATGAAGAAAAAAGTGCGCGGTTTTCAGAAAAGCACCTCCAGCAAATTGGTGCAGAAGCAGGATTTATTGAAAAAATTTCACAACAGATTATGACTACCAAGTTTCATCAGAAATCGGGCGATAATGATACGGATTATCTAGTGGATGCTGACCTTTCGGTTCTTGGGCAAGAGCCTGAAAATTATAAAGACTATACTCAAAAAATAAGAAAGGAATATTCTGTTTATCCCGATTTTCTTTATAATCCGGGAAGAAAAAAAGTGCTGCGGCATTTCCTGGAATCGGAAAGTATTTTTAAAACAGAGTATTTTAAAGCGAAATATGAACGGCAAGCCAGAAAAAACATTTTGTCTGAAATTGACGGACTTTAGTTTTGCGTTTGTTGACAACCCCGTCTCAATTTTCTGAGAAATTGATCCACCCTTCCAAAGAAGGGGAATGCAATATTAATTGAGTTAAATAATTGAACTTATAAACTCCGCCGATTTTTTCAAAACCATCTCAGGAACTTCTTTGTGCGGAGTATGGCCAATACCCGGAATAATCAGTTTCTCAGAAGTTCCGCTCACTCCGGAAAGTGTTTTCTGCACCTGCTCTAATGTTCCATATTCATCATTTTCACCCTGAATAAAAAACAAAGGAGCATATATATCTTTAAGTAAATATTCTATATTCCAGTCTCGGAATCTGCCACTCAGCCAGATTTCTGTCCAGGCTTTAACCATTATTTCTACATGATTACCATGGTATTTCCGAAGACGATCCGAAAGATTGGTTGTCTTATAAGCATGTAAGGCATTAGCAACACCTTTTACCGTTACATCTTCCACAAAGATATGCCCCGCTTCACAAATGACCGCTGTTATCTTTTCAGGGTACTTTGCGGCTGTTATAAGTGCGATAGTCCCTCCATCACTGTGACCGAAAAGAATGGCTTCCCTTATATTTAATACCTTCAGCAAATCATTCAGGACATCTGCTTCGGTTTCCATGTAATTATTTTCCCTTTCATAAGTTGGCATCGGGAAAGATTGACCATATCCAAGACGATCATATATTAAAATATTGCATTCCGTTTCAGCCGCCAGTTTCTCAGGAAAATCCCTCCAAAGCTCCACTGATCCTAAAGAATCATGCAAAAAAACAATGGTGGGTTTATTTTCATATGAATTACTATATTCTGCATACAATTTTTTACCGTTTACATCAATAATCCTTCTCTCCATTAATTTAAACTATTACAAAACCGGGTTGCCTGTGTTCCTGAATTCTTCCAATAAATTATTGAATACTTTATCTACGGGAAGTACTTCATCAATTAAAGCGGAAACTTGCCCGATTTCCAGTTCGCCTTCCTCCATATCTCCTTCAAACATTCCTTTTTTTGCTCTTGCACGCCCCAGGGATGCGATCAGCAGATCTTTATTTCTTCCGGCAATATAAATATCTTCCAGTTCGTTGAAAAACTTATTTTTAACCATTCTTACAGGAGCCAGTTCCTTCAGCGTAAGATGTGTATCTCCTTCCTGAAGCTCAGTTATTTTTCTCTTCCAGTTATCGTGGGCACTTGCTTCAGCAGTTGCTGCAAAACGGGAGCCGATCTGTACTGCGTCTGCTCCCAGAATCATTGCTGCTTTCATCTGTGAACCTAAAGCAATACCTCCGGCCGCGATCAAAGGTTTTGAAATATGTTTTTTCACGTTTGGAATCAGGCAGAAAGTGGTGGTTTCGTCCCTTCCATTGTGACCTCCGGCTTCAAAGCCTTCTGCCACTATCGCGTCTACTCCGGCTTCTTCGCATTTGATGGCAAATTTGGTGGATGAAACTACGTGAGCTACTTTCAACCCTTCTTTCTGTAACGTTTCAGTGTATGTTTTAGGATTTCCGGCTGATGTAAAAACAATCTTTATCCCTTCTTCCAGTATAATCTGTATTATCTCATCAATATTCGGATAAAGCATCGGAACATTCACCCCGAAAGGTTTATCTGTTGCCTGTTTACATTTTCTGATATTTTCACGTAATACATCGGGATACATGCTTCCTGCCCCAATAAGGCCCAGACCGCCGCAATTAGATACTGCCGAAGCAAGTCTCCATCCCGAATGCCAGATCATCCCGCCCTGAATGACCGGATACTGAATATTAAAAAGTTGGGTGATTCTGTTTTGACCCTGCTGCATTTCATGAAGCTTTTTAGCCGAATTGAAATCTATAAAATTGCTCATGCTGTAAAAATAATAAAAACCAGGATTTATCGGGAATTTCGAATAAAAAAAACCTTCAGAAAATTCTGAAGGTTTTTTTTTATTTTTTGATGGCGTCTTTCTTCCAGTTTCCTTTGAAGGCGCAGTCGTTATAACGTCCGTCTATGGAAATAAATGTTGTTGGAAGTTTTGAATTAACAAACTTTTCCACCATTTCACTTCTTCTCTTGTTAAGAGCCATTTGTTTGATTCTGTCATAATCCGTTTCCAGGGTGATCTGGTGTGAAGGAATTACATCTTCAATCTTGATGATCTTTACAACTTTTCTGTCTCTTTCGTCTTTATCATCGAATGCATTGGTAATATCTCCTTTATTAAGACCAGCCAGCTCATAACTGATGGTTCCCGGAACAGATTCTCTTTCTATTTTGCTGGAACCATCTGATCCAGGGATTACTCCGGCATTGAACTTTGTTCTTTTATCGTCTGAGAATCTGAAAGCAGCATCTTTAAAGGTAATTTTACCACTGGAAATCAATCCTCTGATGCTGTCTAATTTCACTTTTGCTGTTTTAATTTCTTCATCCGTAGGAGTTGCCATTAAAAGAATATGTCTTGCATCATAGATCTTACCTGCTTTTCTCACCAGCTGTATGATATGATAACCGAATTCTGATTCTATCGGATCTGAAATTTCGCCTTCCTGAAGATTCAGTGCAGCTGCTTCAAAAGGTTTTACCATCTGTCCTTTAGAAATATTTTTCATAAGTCCTCCATTTGAAGCAGATCCCGGGTCTTCTGAATAGATTCTTGCCTGGCTTTCAAAGCTTTCTCCTCCTTCAATATCCTTTTTAATCTTTTTCAGTCTGTTGATGAGATCCTCCTTATGAGATTCAGTAAGTTTAGGATACATCATAATCTGTGATAAAGAAACCTCATCTTTTATTTCCGGAAGCTGGGTTTTGTACATGTTGTAGAAATCCGTTACCTCATTTGGAGTAACGTCTGCTTTTTCTGTAATTCTCTGGTATTTTGCCTGTGCATAATATTGATCCGTATCGATTTTCTCGATGGCATTTTTCATTTCATAGCCGTTTCTGAATTTATAAGCCGCAAGCATTGTTTTTTCATCAGGAAACTGTGACAGCAACTGTTGATATTTTCCGTTAGCCTGTTCTTTAATTGCTGCAGAACGGTTTTCGATCAGTGTATCTTTTCTTGCTTCATATACCAGAAGCTTATTATTGAGAAGGTTTTCCAAAAATTCACACTTATCAATATTGGTAGTTCCCTGCTGTTTTGCATAGTTCATCTGCTCATTTACGTCAGACTCCAGAACAATTTCATCACCGATTACAGCAGCAATACCATCCACTAAATCTCCTTGTTTCAGCTGAGCATTCAGCGAATTTGCACCAAACAAGATGATGAAAATTCCAAAAAGAAAAGTGATCTTAAGTTTATTTATCATTTTACTATTTTAAACAAGTTGCAAATTTAGAATTCTTAATGAATTACACTAAATTTTTTATTATAAATATTTCTTAAAAAAGACGTATTTATTGTAGTTCTATGTCAAAAGTTGTCAATTCTTTAAACTGTCTTAATCTTTCGAACATATCCGCTTCATTTACTTCTTCAATTCTTTCCGTCCCGAATTTTTCAACGGTGAAAGATGCCATTGCAGAACCTACGATAAGTGCAGATTTCATAGTTTCAAAATCAGTTTTTTCTTTTTTAGCCAGATAAGCTGCAAAGCCTCCTGCAAAAGTATCTCCCGCTCCGGTAGGATCAAAAACTTCTTCCAACGGTAGTGCCGGAATAGCGAATACTTTATTATCATGGAAAAGTAAAGCGCCATGTTCTCCTTTTTTAATGATGACGTATTCCGGTCCCATTTCGTGGATTTTTTTAGCTGCTTTTACGAGAGAATATTCGCCTGAAAGTTGTCTTGCTTCTTCGTCATTAATAGTAATAACATCCGTTTTAGCAATCATTTCCATTAAAATATCCCATGCGGTATCCATCCAGAAATTCATGGTATCAAGGATTACCAGTTTCGGACGTTTGTGCATTTTTTCCAATACGGAAAGCTGTACCCCCGGATGAAGATTTCCCAATAATAAAATCTCCGCATCCTGCATAGAATCCGGAATTTTAGGATCAAAATTCTCCAGAACATTCACTTCTGTTGCCAGTGTATCTCTGGTATTAAGGTCATTGTGATATTTTCCGGACCAGAAAAATGTTTTGCCATCTTTCACGATTTCAATTCCTTCTATATTTACGTTTCTGTTGGTGAACATATCCAGATGTTCCTGCGGAAAATCTCCTCCCACCACTGAAACAATTCCTGATTTTACTCCAAGTACGGATGAAGTAATTCCGATATAGGTTGCCGCACCTCCCAAAATTTTGTCTGTTTTACCAAATGGTGTTTCGATTGCATCGAATGCAACACTTCCTACAACTAAAAGTTTCATATTTTTTTCAAAGTATATTTAAAGAGTATTAATTTTTCCATTCAAATGTGTCCAGCAGATGCTTCATATCGTTTTTGATATAATCTATCGCCGGTGCCAGAGAATCCGGCTTTGGTCTTGTGTTGAAATATAAATAGGCCGTTACAAAATGTTTTGTACTGTCTGTAATGTAAAACTGAAGGTTTGAAGCACTTTGTCCTTTAAGCTCATAGAAATTTCCGTACACTTTTTTATCAGGATATTCGAATGATTTGGTATCAATGGCACTTGCTTTTATCGTATGCTCATACACCATTTTTTCAGCTTCCTGAATGTGGGCGGCAAAATCATTCTTGATCGGATAATAGGTCACGAAAATTTTCGCTTTCATTTTCGGATAATTCAGATAATACCAGCAAGGTCTTTTGGCATCTGTAATTGTTGCGAAATGGGAATATTCAAAAGTATAGGCACAGTTGTTTTCAAACTTCTGATATTTCGGCGCAGGATATTCCAGACGAAGTTCACCGTAAGGTTTCGGAACAGGATCTTTGGAACAGGACACCAATATCAGTGCGATAAAAATAAAAATGGCGTTTTTAAACATTTTGCAAAAGTACAAATTAGATTTCAGATTTCGGAAGACAAATTTCAGCATTTCAATCTGTAAGAGTGATTTTACAATTGATTTTTGAATACTTTGTACCTGTTAAAAAGTTTACTTTAATTTAAATCGCAAAATTATTCAACATTAAGATTTTCTAAGGTTTTAAAATCAAGTAGGAAATATCTTTGATATTTAAAGATATGACGCTTCTTAATGGCTTATCAACATCAATATTTCTTTCTTTAACGTTTAATTTAAAAAAGTTTATAAATAAAAAAACGAACTTCAAAAGTCCGTTCAAAATTATCCAATTCATTTAAAATTTCATTATGTCTTTTACCACTCCGTTCTTCTGCGTATGCTGCAGCAATTCCGTTTCAATGAATAATTTTATTGTTTCTTCGGAACCGTTATTCGGAAATAGAAGGTGAACATTGGCGCCGGCGTCAAGGGTAAAGAATAAAGGCAACCCGGTTTCTTTCCGGAAATCCCATATTTTATTGATGACTTCCAGCGTTCCTGTTTTCATGAGGATAAATGCAGGATCGCTCATCATCATCATTGCGTGGAGCGTTAATGCTTCATGTTCCACGAGTTTAATGAACTGATGCAGATCCCCACTGGCAAGAATTTCCTTCATCGGACCGAAGTTTTCCCTCGCTTCCTGAAATCTTCTGTCGGCGTAAGGATTGGTATTCATCAGGCCGTGTCCTACCGTTGAAGAAACACTTTTCTCACCTTCATGAATCAGTAATACCCAATCACTAAAATCTTTAAAAATCTCATGAACTTCGTCGTTGGGATATTGAACCGCAAAAAGGTCAGAACTTTCTTTCACCTGGCATTCTCCCCAAACCACCAATCCGCTATACAAACTTCTGCATGCACTTCCGCTTCCCAGCCTTGCCAGAAAAGACGCTTTTCTTAATGACTCCTCTTCCGAAGCTTTTCCAGAGAAAATTCCATCCAGATGCATCAGGCATTTTGCAACCGCACCAAAACCGGAAGCCGAACTTGCAATTCCTGAGCTGTGCGGAAATGTATTTTCTGTTCTGATAATGTATTTCCCCTTTAAAATCCAAGGAAGATATTGTTCTATCTTACTGAAATATTTTTCAATTTTTGCTGCAAATTTCGGTTCTTCATTACCCGCTAAAAAAGTCTGAACGGAAAATGCTTCATTCGCTATAAATTCCAGACTGGTATTGGTTTTACAATGATTCAATGTATAGCTGATACTCGGATTTGCAGGAATCTGATTATCATATTTGCCCCAATATTTAATCAGTGCTATGTTTGACGGACAGCTTTCTGAAACCGTCTGATCTTGTATTGTAAATTCTTTTTTTCCTAAAAATTCCTGTGTTGTCATAATTCTTTTTTTGTCAATCAGCTTAGTAATCCATCTATTTTAGTACATCTGATCAATAATCTCCGCATATTTTTTAAGAACCACATTTCTCTTCACTTTCAGCGTAGGCGTGATTTCTCCGGTGTTGATTTCAAATTCTGCGGGCATTAGAGTAAACTTTTTCACTTTTTCAAAGTCGGACAAATGCTCCTGAAGTTCTTTAATTTTATTTTTATAAAAATCGTTTACCTCTTTATTTTTCACCACTTCTTCCCAATTGGTAAAAGGAATATTATTTTTGGCAAGGTACTCTTTCAGGAACTCAAAATTAGGAACAATAAGTGCAGAAGCAAATTGTCTGCCCTCCGCGATCATTACAATCTGCTGGATGAAATTATTATTGGTGAGCAAGTTTTCGATCTGCTGCGGAGCAATATATTTGCCGTTTGATGTTTTCATAAGATCCTTCAGACGGTCGGTGATGATAAGATTTCCTTTTTCATCGATCTTTCCGGCATCACCGGTCTTGAACCATCCGTCTTCAGTGAACACTTTTTGGGTATCTTCCGGGTTGTTGTAATAGCCTTTCATAATTCCGTTTCCTCTTGCCTGGATTTCATCCTGATCTCCGATACGGATTTCTACTCCGGGAAGCGGTTTTCCGCTTGTTCCGTGTTCAAAATGAGTGAAAGGGAAAAGCGTAAGAGTAGCCGTAGTTTCCGTGAGCCCGTACCCTACGGTAACATGGATTCCTACCGACTCAAAAAAACGGGTAACCTCCGGAGATAAGGAAGCTCCACCACAAGGCAGAAACCAGAGTCTTCCTCCCATTCTGTTTTTAATTTTGCTGAAGACCAGAGCTTCAGCTATGTTTTGTTTTATTTGTAAACTTAAAGAAATGTGTTTTTCATTTCGTTTTAATTCGGCAGTCTCCCACCCTGTTTTTACAGCCCAGCCGAAGATTTTTTTCTTTAGTGACGACCCTTCTTCTGCCTTTTCCAGCACGCCTGCGTAAATTTTCTGGAAAAACCTCGGAACAGCGCACATCATTGTAGGTTTCACCTCTTCAAGCGTATTTGCAATATTTTTAGGATCTTCAAGAAAGTATACTCTTGCGCCTCCATACAGACAAAGAAGACTCCAGCTGCGTTCGAAAACGTGGCTTAGAGGTAAAAATGCAAGCGAAAGTTCCTCTTCGAAATTTTTAAATTTAAAAAACTTAAAATGAGCATCAAAAGCTTTGATGAAATTCCCGTGGGTAAGCATTACCCCTTTTGGCGTACCGGTAGTTCCTGAAGTATAAATCAGGGTTGCTACATCGTCATTTTCCTTTGGACAGAATTCTGCTTCTGCGGCTGATTTTGCAATAAAATCTTCCAGGTAGAAGCTGCTGAATTCTTTTTTGATCCAGACTGCTTTTTTGGAAACAATGATCGTTTCGAGGCTGCATTTGTTTTTTTTCACAATTTCAAGGCAGGCATCATACTGTGCCTGATCTCCTACCAAAATGATTTTTGCCCCGGAATCTTTAATGATATATTCTGCCTGCTCTGCATTATTAGTTGAGTAAATAGGCACGGTAACTGCACCCAGAGACATCGCCGCCAGATCAAAAATCATCCATTCTGAGGAGTTATCTGAATAGATGGAAACTTTATCGTTTTCTTTTATTCCCGCTTCTTTCAGAGCATTGGCTGTTTTAAAAATAATTTCCGAGAATTTCTTCCAGCTCAGCTCTTTCCATCCTTCTTTCTTTTTTTTAAACCCAATGGCGGATTTTAAGGGATGCTTTTCTATATTTTTTTGAATGATTGCCTCCGCAAGATTCATTGTTTTGCCTTTTTATCGTTAATATAATTTTTAAGGTGAAAGTCTATGGTTTCTTCCAACGGAATGAATGTATAATTCAGCCTTTCCTTCACTTTTTTATGGGATATGGTTTTCATTTGGGAAATTGCTTCAACATTCGATTTTGTCACCATCTTAAGTTGCGGAATGAGCCATCCGAAAAGCATATTCGCCACAATTCCCATAGTAAGCTGGAATTTTGAAAGTACTTTTGCCTCTTTCAGACCCAGTTCTTTTCTGATCTGTCTTGCCAGTTCTGCATATCTTTTATTTTCAGAAATAATGATAAACCGTTCTCCGAAAATACTCTTTTCCATGAGCTGAACTGATATTTCAGCAACATCCCTTACATCCGCATAGCTGGTTCCCCCGGAAAAAGTAAAGCTATTTTTTTCCATGGTAGGAAATATATCACCGCTGCTCTTGCCCCAGTTTCCGCTTCCGATGATCATTCCCGGATTTATGATTACAACATTGAGTCCTTCTGCAGATGCTCTCCAGACCTCCATTTCGGCAAGATGTTTTGAAATGGCATAGGCGGAATGGTCGTCTTTGGGATTAAAATCAGAATCTTCGTCAAGCTCACCGTTTTCATTGTCAATATCGAGAACGGCGACGGAACTTACGTGTAGAAATTTCTTTACCTCCGAATTTTCGCAGGCATATAAAAGGTTTTGGGTTCCTTTTACGTTGGTATGATACATTTCTTTTGCATCATCCGGATTAAAACCGACTTTGGCTGCACAGTGATAGACTTCATCCACACCTTTCAGCGCATCCTGAATCGAATGAATATCATCAAAATCGACATTTACCCATTCTATCTTATTGAAAAAATCGTCGGGATTTTCCGTATAAAATGAATAGGAATGCTTTACTTCGTCTAAATTGCTTGTCGCTCTCTTCGCAGCCCGAACGTTTCTTCCTTTTTTAAGAAGCTCCAAAACGATTACCCTGCCGAGAATTCCGGTAGCACCCGTTACAAAAACCATCCGTTATTTTTACTTGGTTGACTAATTTATGCTCACATTCTCCGTATTTGCAAATTTGCGATTTTTAAAGGAGAATTCAATTTTTAATTAATAACAAATTACAATAAATTGAAATGTGCACCAAAAGATTATCTGAAGCGTCAATAAAAAAAAACGGGCAGTGCCCGCTCTCATCAAAAATTAAAAAAAATCATTTCGTTGTTATGCTATGCCAAAACTTCATTGCTTCTTCTTGGGGCTTTATCGCACAAAATATCGGCAATGCTTTTTGAGATCAGGTTTCCTTCCGTGAGGTTATCCAGCCAGAAAAACTCTCCTGCCGCATTGATTTCGATAAAATAGTATTCGTCTTCCGGAGAAACAATAATGTCAATTGCGCCATAGTCTACATGATATACGTCCAGAAGCTCCAGCAGTTTTGCTTCAATATCAGAAGGCAGCTCCGTAGGAATCCATTTATCGATAAGGTTGACCCCGTCTTTTCTCCAGTCGATTTTTGCGGCATCCGACTGCTGGGAATCTATTTCAAAAGCAAAAATATCTCTTCCGACAACCGTTACCCGGAGTTCTTTTTTCTTCTCGATTTTTTTCTGAAACTGCATCGGACAATACAAAAGTGTATCCAACTCCTCCAGCTTGTCTTCATTAACAACATTGGTAAACACCACACTCTCCACGCCATCCTCATAGATGGCAAAACCGGTCTGCATTTTTGCCACTACATTCTGATGTTTTATGATAAACTGTTTTGCTTCTTCGGGATTATTGGTAACGCAGGTCTCGGGAATTTTAAGTCCGATTTTATCTGCAATTTTAAGCTGTTCTTCTTTACTGTCGAGCCTTCTGTAAACACTTGGTTTTCCCAGCGAATAAACATCAACAGATTCTAAAAACCCGAACAGGGTATTTCTTATCTCTCCCATTGCCGCTCCGTAGAACTTCTCATCGATTTCCTCTCTCAGGCCCCGTCCCATGTTATAAGCACGCCTGTACCAAACTGCTGAAATATCGTCCAGACGGTATTTTTTATCAGAGGTTTCAAGAATGGTTGTCCATTTTCCATCCTGGAATATGGAAGACAATTTGTTGGTTAATGGATATTCATCTACATTAAAGCGAATTACTTCGCATTCGTTTTTATCGATATATTCGGTTACTTTTTCAATTGAAAAATTATCTCCGGTATGGGTAATTATTAAAATTTTATTCATTGGTTTTCATTCTTTTTATAAGATTATCGGCAATTCTCTGTGCAATAGGAAAATTAAGATCTTTCTGCAGCATTCCCCACTCTCCCTGCGGATTGACCTCTAGAAAATAATATTTTCCGTCTTTTCCGCGGATCATGTCTATGGCGCCGAGGTAAAGTCCCATTTCTTTCATCATTCCTGTGAGACCTGACTTTATATTTTCGGGAAGAGCATAATCTGACCAGAAGTAGTTTCCTTTTGCAATCCTCCAATCGGTATTTTCGCTGTTATTGATTTTACCGGTGAAGAATTCTCCGTCAAGATAAACAATCCTCAGCTCATATTCTTTTTCAATGTAAGGCTGAAAGATCATCGGGCAGTATTCGATATCTGCAATATTTTCAAGAGAATCTTCATCAATAATATGGGTTGAAAGAAAATTTTCTCCGCCCATTGATTTTGAAATGACTCCGTGAAGCTTGGCCACCATTTTTCCGCTGCAATAAGTATAAAAAAATGCAGTAATGGCTTCGGCATCGTTTGAAAAAAGGGTTTCAGGGACAATCAGGCCGTTCTTTTCAGCAATATTCAGCTGTAGCATTTTATTGCCGTCTATTTTGTTTTCAATTTCCAAAGGATTAATCCACGGAACACGTTCCAATGCTGTGAAAAGATTGTAACGCAGGGTGGAATATTCCTGAATAAAGATCTTTTTATATTCTTCATCCAGCTCTTCGGGAGTATCAATTCTCCATGATTTCCTGTGCCAGACGCTTTTTACGTCTTCAGATTTTAATCTGTTTCCTGATTCATCGGTGAGTTCAAAAGAATTCTGGCTGATGCTGATTTTCTGAGCATGGTTAAGCTTATCAGAATTCAGCCTGAAATACGGAATATTTTTCGAGGTAAGGTATTCAAAAAAGAGATCAATATTGTAAAAATCCCGTGAATGTGTAATGCAAAGAATCATTTGCCTGTTTTTTATTAAAAAAGGAAACTTAGAGTGTAAGTTTCCTTTTGATATGATTTTGTTAATGTGTTATATATCAACAATTCCATTTATACAGTTGGAACATCATCGTCACCGTCTGATGGATATTTCATAGTATGAGCCATATCATAAATAGGCTTTGTTACGGTATCTGCAGTTTTAGACGTTGTAATAGGTCCGTCCTGCGTTGCAATCGTAACGTCAGTTCCTCCTTTGATTTTTTCAGGATCCTGAAGTTGTTTTTCAAGGAATGATGCAAAGAAAGGCTTCTTTTTTGAATTTTTGTTTTTCATAATAATTAATTTAGAGTTTTAATTTAATGGTCGTTTAGTCTTAAAGTGCAGTTGCATCTTCGTCACCGTCTGACGGATATTTCAGGGTAACATGATCACCTCCCGGTTTTGTAACGTTATCAACAGTTACTGATGTAACACTGTCTTTCAGTGCTCCGGTTATACTATCCTGCAATGCAGATGTAATTGTTCCTGAACCCCCTTTTACTGTTTCAGGGTCCTGGATTTGCTTTTCTAAGAATGAAGCAAAGAACGGTTTTTTTGTTTTTTTATCTTCCATGATGTTAATATTTAATGATTTAGAATGGTCTAAAAGTATTAAAAAAAAATCACCCAAAGAAGAATAAAATATTTTTTAAGAAAATTTTAACAATTAATAATTAATAACGAAATTATTTTAATTAATATGTAAAAATTCCTTAACAAAATTAGCAAAATCAACAGGATTTTCTGCCTGAACCCAATGTCCTGCATTTTTTATGATTACAAAATCTGCTTTTGGAAACTGCTGCCTGATCACAAAGTGGTCCTGAGGAAGAATATAATTTGATTTAGCTCCGGCAATGAATAAAGCCGGCCCGTCAAAAACACCGAATTTAATGGCATTGGATACAAATTCATTATATTTTTCGGATAAAGTTTTGAGGTTAAATCTCCAGTTCAGATTTTTATGATCGTCCCAGTACAAATTTTTTGTCAGGAACTGAATGGTAGATTTTTCAGGAATATATTGACTGAGCACTGCTTCTACGTCATTTCTTGAGGAAACCGTATTAAAATCAACCGTTTCCAATGCTTTAATAATTCCCTGATGGTGTGGCGGATATGCTTTTGGTGAGATATCAACTACAATGAGGCTTTCCACTTTTTCCGGGAATTTTATCGCAAATTGCATCACTGCTTTTCCACCCAGTGAATGTCCCAAGATATGGGCTTTAGTAATTCTATAATATTCTATATATCTTAGAATATCTTCTGCCAGATCATCATGAGACATGTTTTCCGAATGGAAGCTTCTTCCGTGATTACGAAGATCAATAAGATGTACCGGAAGGAATTCTCCCATATCTTTGCCGAAAGAGCCCCAGTTATCAAGCATTCCGAACAAACCGTGAAATACTAAAAGCGGTGTTTGCGAAAGGTTTTCACCGAATATTTTTGAATTTAAAATTTCCATATTTTTGTTATTCTACCATTTTGCAAGTCTCTTCAGATAAGCCTGAACCGTATTTTCCAATCCCATGTACAATGCTTCAGAAATTAAAGCATGACCGATAGAAACTTCCAGTAAATTAGGAATATTATCTGCAAAATATTTGAGATTATCAAGGCTCAAATCATGCCCTGCATTAAGTCCAAGTCCGAAATCTGCGGCTACCACTGCCGTATCGTAATAGGGCTTTATAGCCAGTTCTTTATTAGCGGTGTAATTTTTCGCATATGCTTCTGTGTACAACTCGATTCTGTCTGTTCCTGTTTTTGCGGCATATTCTACCAGCTCCGGATTAGGATCTAAAAAAATTGAAGTACGAATTCCGGCATTCTTGAACTCCGCAATAATCCCCGTAAGAAAATCAAGATGCTTTTTGGTATCCCATCCTGCATTTGACGTAATAGCATCATCAGCATCAGGAACCAGAGTTACCTGTTCCGGTTTTACTTCTAAGACCATATCGATAAAAGGTCTGTGCGGATTTCCTTCGATATTGAATTCCGTTGTTACAAGCGGTTTAAGATCATAAACATCTTTTCTGGTAATATGTCTTTCGTCCGGTCTCGGATGAATGGTAATTCCCTGCCCTCCATATTCCTGAATCTTTACTGCAGCTTCCGTTACACTGGGTGTTTCACCACCTCTGGCATTTCTTATGGTTGCAATTTTATTAATGTTTACACTAAGTTTTGTCATTTCTACTGATAAGTTTTTGAAGTACAGTTCTGAAGATAAAGGCAATTCGCAACAATTCAATAAAGACACAACATGCTTAGAATAATACCTTCAGACCTGTGATAGTTTTAAAGATACAAAGCTATTGATAAAATCCAGATTTCAGAAACGAAAAGACCAAATTCTATCACAGAAAAAAGTACAATGAAGTATTAAAATAAGTTCTGATTTAAAAGATTAAACTTTTACCTGCATTACCTCCAGATCAAATTCTTTTGAAGCAACCAATAAATGATCAAAGATGTCCGACTGTATTTCCTCAAACCGCACCCACTCGGTATCGTTGGTAAACGCATAAATTTCAAGAGGAAGCCCCTGCGGTGTGCTGTTCAGCTGACGGACCATGATAGGACCCTCTTTATCGAGCTCCGGAATACGTTCTATATATTTTTGGGCATAATACCTGAAAACACCAATATTGGTAAGCTGCCTGCCGTTCACGATCTCTTCTTTATGCGCCATGTTTTCTTTTTCTTTTTTCAGCTCAATTGATCTCTGCTCGAGATAATCAGAAATAAGATTAATGCTTTTCAGGCGCTCAATATCTTCTTCCGAAAGGAATTTAAATGAATTGATGTTGAAAAAAATAGATTTCTTGATTCTTCGGGCATTGGTCTCGGAAATCACCTGCATGTTTTTGATTTCTGTAGTGAGAAGATCATACGTAGGAATTGTGGAAAAGGTCCTGTCGAAATTATTGATTTTTGTTGTCAGAAGGTTGATTTCAGCAATATTTCCTTCAATATTATACTTCGGAATACTTACCCAGTCTCCCACTTTGAGGTTTTTAGAAGTTGCCACGTGAAGTCCGGTAACAAATCCCAGAATCGTATCACGGAATACAAGAACAAGAACAGCCGTAATTGCTCCCAGACTGCCGACAATAGTTGTTCCTTTAATCCCGAAAATTACGCAGATCCCAACAACCGAGAAGAGAAAGATTCCCAAAATTTTCACCGTCTCCGAAATAGCATTCAGGGCCATGATTTTGTAAAAATCCTGTTTAATGACGAAATAGTTTCTGAAAGCAGTCAGTCCCCGATACAGCATTCCGGCAAAGATCATTACAAGTCCTAAATTAACACATCTTATAATAAATGTAGTTGTTTTGGTTAAAGCACCTGCGAATATAGATTCATGAATACTTCCTATAATTAAAAGCGCAATTAAATGAGCAATTGAATTGGTAATTCTTGATTCATAAATTGAATTTATAGCAGGATATTTTTCTTTATTTCTGAAGATACTGAAAACGCTGTTGATTATAAGCTTAAAAATAAAGTCAATAACCAGAAAAATCGCGATCAATAAAAGAATCTTTACAATAATATGAAATACGAATTCCAGGCCGGACGGTGCAATGCGGCTGATGTATCGGTAAAGAGGCTCACTTAATCCCTGTATGAGATCCTTTGTTTCTTCTAATTGGTCGTTCATTACAGCAAATTTAGGAAATAAGTAATTTTTATACAGAATATCTTTCAGCAATTTTTATCCCAAAACTAATTAAGTTATTCTTTTAAATAGAAATTTTTCAGAATTTTTAAAACGATTAAAATCATTCACAAGCACGATTAACAAATAAAACTTTCATAACAATAAATAATATTACCACAATTTATTTAAAAAAAAACAACATTTTTATGAATTTATATTTAATAATTATTTAAATTTGATATAAACTAAATAAAATCAAAAAAACCATATACATATGAGAAAACACTACTTTTTTATTTTATTGTGTGTATTCACACTTTTAACGAACTGCTCCGGAGGAGACGATGCACCGGTAATTACGGAAAATACGAATACGGCCGTTAAAACCGGGAAGCTTACCGGGAAGGTAATGTCAAAAAACGGAACCAAACCTATTGGAGGAGCTTCTGTTTTTACCTTTGACGACAAGTATAAAATCTATTACACGACTTCTGATTCAGAAGGTAATTTCCTACTTGATGCTCCGGCCGGAAACCGCACAATCTACATCCAGACCGGTAACGGGACCAATTTCCGTACAGAAATTTCCGCAGTAGTTAAAGACAATGAAACAACTGCTCTTGATGCAAATCAGACAAAACTTAACCAAATTGCAAAAATCGCTTATGTAAAAGGAACTTATGATAAGATAGAGGATATTATCCAGATTCTAGGCTATACTGCAACCGAAATCACGAATAATGACCTGGCGAATATGACTACAATTTCGCAGTACGATATTATATTCCTCAATTGCGGCTCCAGAAGCAGCACGACAAATCCCGCACTTTACACGGCAATTGATGCCAACTTAGCTATTTTTGTGGCCAACGGAGGAAGTATCTATGCTTCAGACTGGGATGTTGCCTATTTAGTGGGCGGAACCACCAATACCAATAACTGTGGATTGCCGGGAGGATTTGTACCTGATTCAAAATTATGCTCCAAGAATATCGGAAACTCCGGAAATATCGGCGCTACGGTAAACAATGCCGGACTAACATCTGCTTTAGGATTCAATACGCTTAATTTAGATTATGATTTAGGAGCATGGCAAAAAATAATCAACTATGATCCTGCTTACTGGGAAGTACTTGTGAAGGAAACTTCATCAAATGATGCGTTGATGATCAGAACCAACCATTTTGCAGCAACAGGTATTCCGGTTACTCCAATAGGAAATGCTGCAAACACAACTTTTGTAACAGTTTGTGTTACCCTTCCGGGAAATATTCAGATCAGTCTTTCTGTTCCTCAGGCAGCCGTTCCTTTCCTTGTTGCATTAGGCGCAACAGTGGGACCTTGCTCAGGAGCTTCCAACAGCGGCTATATTTATTATACCACTTTCCACAACCACGCTTCCGGAAATATTGGTAATGCAGGTGTTATTCTACAATATGTAATTTTAAACCTTTAATAAAAACTTCACCTTAAACATGGAAGTGGCTTTTTTGAAGCCACTTTTTTTTATATCTTTTCATTAAATTAAAAAAAATGGATACAGCCTTAATTGATATTCTCTGCCTTATTCTTCTGTTTTTAGGAATTTTAGGAACTTTTTTACCAGTTTTACCGGGTCTGTTATTGAGCATCTGCGGACTTCTGATCTATAAATTCGGAACCGATTCGGATCTCAGCATGATATATATCTGGGCATTTATAATCCTTACCATTGCTTCAGTGGTACTTAATTATGTTATTCCGGCAAAGACCAATCAGAAATACGGCGGAACACGCTGGGGAAGTATTGGTTCGGTAATCGGCACCATCGTAGGAATATTTTTACCCATTCCTTTAGGATTTTTAGTAGGGATGTTTGCAGGTGTTTTTATAGGAGAACTTCTTCATGACAGTAAAGATATTAGCAAAGCTTTAAAATCAACCAAAGGAGCTTTTATAGGGTTTATTTACGGCACCGGATTCAGCTTCGTGGTGGGTGTGGCAATGTTTTTGGTGGTAGTATTAAATATGCTTTCCATTATTTAAAACAAGAAAAATGTTGTATAAAGCCATTATATTAAGCACAGGACTATTGTTAGTTAACTGCAAAACACAAAAAGGAACACAGGTTCCGCAAAAAGATCAAGTGAAAAATTCCGGGAATCTCACAAAAAACAGCAATGAAGGATCCGTCATCTACTTCAATGAAGGAGAAAACAGATTTCTTGATGAATATCAGATGAATGTAACATTCAAAGGTATTTCTGAAGACAGCTGCTGCCCGAAAGATGTTAACTGCATTTGGGCCGGCGTTGCCGTAGCCGAATTGGAGGTAATGGGAACTGCAACAAGACCTATGACTTTATCCCTTGCAAGCCTGGATAATAAAGGAAGAAATTACCATCAATCCGCAGATTTCAACGGATATACCATCACGCTAACAGAAGTAAATCCGTATCCCGGATCAGCAGAAGGCACAAAAAACCTTAAAGGAAAATATAGAATCGGTATTATGATCAAAAAATCCGATAACACCGCTACCATGAAATAGGCTTCTTTCCCTTAGAACTCAGATATTCATTAATTTTCGAAAAAGGTTTGCTTCCGAAAAATCCTCTGTGAACAGAAAATGGCGACGGGTGTGCAGACTTTAAAATAAAATGTTTGGCCGGATCAATAAGTTCGGCTTTTTTCTGTGCAAAAGCACCCCATAAGACAAAAACTACATTTTGTTTCTTATCCGAAATTTCTTTGATAATAAAATCCGTAAACTTTTCCCAGCCAAGATCCTTATGAGAGTTCGGAGCATGAGCACGTACGGTTAACGTTGCATTTAACAGCAAAACACCCTGTTTTCCCCAGTCATCCAATTCTTTTGAAGTTCTTTCCACACCGATATCATTTTTAAGCTCTATAAAAATATTCTTCAGGGAGGGTGGCGCGGCAACCTGCTCGGAAACGGAAAAACAAAGACCATTCGCCTGATAATCATTATGATATGGATCCTGCCCAATAATTACAACCTCAACTTCATCGAAAGGGGTAATTTCCAATGCCCTGAAAATCTGTTTTTTAGGTGGAAAAACTTTTGTTGTTGCATATTCCTGCTTTACTTTCTCCCAAAGATTGGTAAAATATTCGGTTTTTTTTATCGGGGCTAATATTTCTGTCCAGGTCATATTGTAATAATTTATCAGATGTTTTTATTGATAGGCTTTTAAACCTCAACTGCTCTGTAAGATCAAAAGTATTGCCATGAATTTAAAAATTTTTATAAAAATTATCATGGAACCTTTTTCTCGATCAGTGGTTATAATTGTCAAATATAAAAATATATCAGGATATCCAAAAATGAGCTCTGGGCAGCATTTATAAAGTAATCATTCATTGTCACACCAACAAGATAATTTCAGTGACTTTGATCAGTATTTATGCTGTAAAAATTTATATGATTTATTTTTTTTGATACGTTTAAGCAAATAATCGGCTGAAAAATCACAATTAGCGTTCAGTCTTTAACAAATTTTAACTTACATATTAATTTTGTTAGAAATTAAATAATTACAATCACAGTACAGATTTATATCATATTCAAAAATTATCATAAAATTAACATAAATTCTACCTTTATATCACAAAACAAAAGAATATTACATAACATAATTAATAAATATTTGTCGATATGAAAACTTTAAGAATTTTCTTGAATGCTACAGCGCTATGCGGAACATTATTTTTTTATCAAAATGTAGAAGCTCAAAAAATAAATCAAAAGACAACAGTAATTGCCGTTAACGGAACTTCTCCTTTACACGACTGGGAAATGAATTCTTCAGCAGCTTACTTTACAGGAACCGTAAATGGAAACAGCATATCCAACGCCACTTTTACCATGCCGGTAAAAAACCTGAAAAGCAAAAAAGGAAGCACCATGGATAATAAAGCTTATGAAGCATTGAAATCTTCACAATATCCTACCATCAGCTTTACAGCTGCCTCTATCAATTTCGGCAAAAGCAATGTAAGCGGAAAACTGACGATCGCAGGAGTTTCCAGAAATGTTTCTTTTCCCGTAAGCGTTGCTAAAAATGAAAACACTTACACCATTTATGGAACCGAAACCGTAAAACTTTCAGATTTCGGAATGAGCAGACCCGGATTCATGGGTATAAAAACAGGAGATGAAGTCACCATCAAAGTAAGCATTACAGCACAGTAAGAAATCAGCATTAAAACCATGATTAATCAATATTAAAAAAATAAAACGTTATGAAAACCATTTACATAAAAACAGCACTCTTAGGAACTATTTTACTTGCTAATGCCGCACAGGCTCAACAGTTTCCTTTAGATAATCTTAAACCAAGAGACCAGAGAGGGATCAATATTTTTGAAAATCCTAAAGATTCTGTAACAACCTTTGAGAAACTTAAAGTAAGAATCGGCGGAGCGTTTGCCCTACAATTCCAAGGTCTGAAACATGAAAGCGGGGCAGATCAATCCGTTCCGGCAACCCAACTGTACGACATCGGAAATAATTTTAACCTTGCTACAGCCAACCTTGATATTGATGTGGCTTTATATGACGGTATCAATTTACATTTAAGAACATTTTTAAGTTCCCGCCACCACAACGAAACCTACGTAAAAGGAGGCTACATTCAGATTGATAAGCTTGATTTTATCAAAAAAGATTTTTTGAGTGACTTTATGAAATATTCAACCATAAAATTCGGTCATGATGAAATTAATTACGGGGATGTGCACTTCAGAAGAAGCGATAATGCCTACACCACCCAAAACCCATTTGTGGGAAATTACCTGATGGACGCTTATGCAACAATGGTTTTTGCTGAATATTACTACCGCAGAGACGGATTCATCGGAATGGGAGGTATTACCAACGGAAGACTCAACCAGAATGCCAACGGAGGAACAAGCCCCTCTTTATATGCTAAAATAGGCTACGACAAACAGCTGAACAGCGACCTGAGAGTACGTCTTACAGGATCCGTTTACAACACCGCCAATACCCAAAGGCTGGATTTCTATGACGGAGACAGAGCGGGATCAAGATACTATTATGTGATGGAAAATGCCGCGGCCACCTCTTCTGCCAATTTCAGATCAGGACAGGTAGTACCGGATTTTAAAAACAAAGTGACTTCCATTATGATCAACCCGTTTGTAAGATATAAAGGTCTGGAATTCTTCGGAACTTTTGAAAACGCTTCAGGCAGAAATACAACAGAAATCGACCGCAGAACATGGAACCAGTATGCCGCGGAACTTATTTACCGATTCGGAAATAATGATAATCTGTACTTCGGGGGAAGATACAACCTGGTAAAAGGTGAACTGGCGACAGGAAACAAGGTAGATGTAACCCGTTACAACATTGGCGGAGGCTGGTTTATGACCAAAAACATCCTTACCAAAGTTGAATATGTCAATCAGAAATACGACGGCTATCCAACATCAAGCATCCTGTATGACGGCAAATTCAACGGATTTGTTCTGGAAGCTGCCATTTCTTTCTAAATGCCAATCACAGAAAAAGCTATCCCAAGTTTTTTCAAAACACTACCTGAATTATGAAACCTTTTTTAGCAGCAATTCCGTTTATAGCCGGAATATTTATGAATGCCCAGGAAAACTACATTCAGATCAACGGAAGCACCAATATTAATACTTTCAAATGCACCAACACTACATTCAGAACGCCCGGGGGCAATTTCATGATTAGTGAAAAAAGCCTTCCAAACATTGCACTGAAAGTAGACGATTTCGATTGCCACAACAAAATAATGACTTCTGATTTTCAGAAAACTCTTTTAGCGGAAGATCATCCATACCTTCATATAAAGTTTATTTCTTTAGACAGGAATAAAGCAGTATACAATGCACAGATAGAAGTAAAGATGATAAACAGAAGTAAAATATACAATATCACATTGTGCCTCGAAAACGGAAAACTTACCGGCAGAAGAAGTGTTAAATTCAGTGATTTTAACATATCACCTCCAAAGAGAATGGGTGGAATGATTGTAGTAAAGGATGATCTTAATCTTGTTTTTGCCCTTGCTGCCAACACACAATAAACAACACCATTTATTTTAGATTACAAGAAATGTTTAGAGATTGATAAAGTCTGCAGTATTCAGTTACTGCAGGCTTTTGGAATTGTAACCATCATTTTTCAGACTAAAAACCAGATTATCGGGAAACCCCTCATCTATTCTTTCCTCTTCCAATACAAAATTATGTTTTAAAAGAAGTTTTTTTGAATTATCATTATAACGGTGAGTCATTGCCACAATTTCTTTCAAAAACAAATTGTTAAAAGCGAAATTTATAACAGCTTTTAATGCCTCCGACATGATTCCTTTGTTGTGAAAATCAGGCAATAATTCATACCCCACTTCTGCAACCGTCCGGTCTTCAGAAAAATTCCAGAGACAGATTGTCCCTATAAGATTTAGTTGATCTTTTAAAGAAATCCCCCAGTAAAATGTCTGATTACTTTTAGTTCTTTCTTTAATCGTGAGAATAAACTGCAGCGCATCGTAATTATTTTTCGGAGAGACTCTCTGTACATATTGATTGATAATTTCGTTGCTGCGAATTTTCAGAATATCATTGACATAGCTTTCGTTGATTTCTTTCAACAATAATCGTTCTGTTTCAATCATACTTGTTATAATTTGTCATTTGATGATTTATCTTCTATAGAATGATCTCTTCAAATCATAAAGTTCTTTCAGAAATAAATTTTCATCCACTTTCCAGTCGATACCTGAAGTATCGTTAAGTGAAATTCGCTATTATTTTCTGTTTATAATTTTCTAATTCATAAAGATTTAATTCAATCACAAATATATAAGAATTACCGAAACCAATACACTGAATAGATTTATGTTCTAATTTTTTAAAAAAATTTTAAAATTAGAATCTTTATCTTAAAATATAAATCTATAGTCAGTTTAAAAAAAGAATTCAGACATAGGTAGAGTATTATAAAAACGAAGAATGAAATTAAATTTAAACAAAAATGAGTCCGATCTTGTATCTATCGGACTCAATAACCATCAAAATTAAAGGTAAGCTTGTCTAAACTTTTAGGCGCACTCTATAAAAATAGCTTCTCTTATTACCTAGACTTACACTGTCTTTTAATTAGGGGCAGTTAGCAGGCTTAGGATCAACTGTAAATGTAGAAGCTGATGAGGTACACCCATTAACTGTGGCTGTTATGGTATAGGTTCCCGTAGGCGCTCCTATCCATTTATTATTATTAGCATATCCTATTATTGGCTGATTAGGAGTTATGGTATATTTTGCGTTTGAGTCAAAATTGCTGATTTCATATGCACCATATCCTTGAGAGGCCGGATCACAGGTTGGCTGTTTTAATAAAGTCATAACTGGAGCAGGCGGAGGAGTTGGCTGTGGATTAACGGTAAAAGACGTTGATGCCGAGGAAGTGCAACCATTTACCGTTGCCGTTACAGTATACGCTCCTTCAGGAACTACCAACATTCCTGGTCCAAGAGGTGATGTTTGATTTGGACTGAATTGAGGTCCCGAAGGTGTAAAAGTATAACTAGCGTTTGAATTGTAATTGCTTATTTGATAAATGCCATATTTTGAACTACAGGTAGATTGTGAGTGAAATTTAATTGCAGGCGTTGGTGTAGGTGTTCCTGTAATAGTAAAAGATGCTTTGAAATTGCTTCCGGTATTATCCAGTTTCCGGGTTAAATCACAAGCAGTTGTTGAAGTTTCACTTCCAGTGTATTCAAGAAATAATTCAAGAGTATAATCTCCGGGGCATTGTTTGGTTAGATCAATGTTGTAATCTAATTTGTTCCATTTTTGGTCATGACCGGAACAAGCTCCTCCTGTGGGAAATGAACTTCCTGAGCAAGCTTCTTTAAAAGGCAAAGCTTCTTGTAAAAAAGCACCTGGAGTATCTCCGGTTTTATAAATCCTGTAATTAATGGTACCTCCACAGAAATTAGTTCCTGCCTGTTCGTAGTTTTGAAGCTCTAAACCGATAATTTTTAAGGTTTGACTATTTGCAGCAAAGCTTCCTAAATTAGCTCCATTAAACTGAGTTGTAGAAATTGCAGTGCCTTCGTAAGAGTACCATTTATTAGTACCGTTTGCATTAAACTGAATAGCTGCTTCAAATATTCCAATTTTTTGAGCACTGGTAGTTATTGAAAAACTACAAAAAACTACTGCTACGAGTAATTTTTTTACTAATGTAAATTTTTTTATCATTTGTGAATTTAATTTCAATTGCAAATATAATAACACTTAAATAATTCTTGAATATTCATTTTTAAACATATTCCTATAATATTTATAATTAAAATTGTTTCAAAGATGTTATTTCAAAAATATGTTCGATTTAGCTTATAAATAAATTCATATAAGTACATTTCAGATATTAAAAAAATAAATCTCAAATAATTCGTTTTCAAATTAAAATGCACATTTTTCACTAAATTTGCACTGTGTTTATAAATAAAGAAGATTTAAATGAATTAGAGTTTCCGCAATTGCTCGCGGAGATTTCTCCTTTTGCATATTCTCCCAAGACAAGAGAAAAAATTCTTCAGCTTCGTCCGATGGAAATTGATGAGGCCGAACTTTCCCTGAAGAAAACCTCAGAATATTTATCAAGTTTTGAAAGCTCTAATGCCGTTCCTTTCGACGAGTATGAAGATATCGAAAGCGAACTGAAATTAATGCTGATTGAAAATTACCGACTGGAAAACAGTGCTTTCATCAAAATAAAAACCCTCACGGAACAGATCGGGAAACTTCAGAAGTTTTTCCCAACCATGCCGGAAACCTTTCCTACTTTAATGGAAGATGTTTCTATACTGGAATTCAGAAAAGAAATTATTGACAAGGTTGATAAAGTTTTCAACCGTTTCGGTGAAGTGAAAAGTGAAGCCTCGCCGATTTTAAAAGTCTTGAGAACGGAAATCCAGCATGCCAAAAAAGCAATCCAGGAAAATTTTAACCGTGCTTTGTTCAATTATGGCCAGAGTGAATTTCTAGATGATATCCGTGAAACGATTATTGATGACCAGAGGGTTTTAGCGGTAAAATCAGGTTTTAAGAAAAGGGTTCCGGGAAGAGTATTGGGATTGTCCAAAACAGGGTCTATTACCTATATCCAGCCGGACTCTGTAGTGAAGCATTATTTTAAGCTTAAAGAAAATGAAGAGGAAGAGAAAAAGGAAATTGATAAAATTTTACGACAGCTTACTGCAGAATTGGCTGAATACCAACCTCAATTGTGGAGATACCAGAAATACATCTTCGATCTTGATTTAACGAGGGCCAAAGCGAAATTTGCAGAGCTGATCAATGGTGTTTTACCGAAAATCAACCGTCACAAAACATTGAGGTTAAGAGATGCTTTTCATCCTTTGTTGTTTTTAAGAAATAAAGCAGAAAATAAAACCATTTTCCCTCAGACGCTTACCTTCACGGAACATAACAGGATTATCTGTATTTCCGGACCGAACGCCGGAGGAAAATCAATCACCCTGAAAACTGTAGGATTGCTTCAACTGATGATCCAGAGCGGAATTCTTGTTCCCGTTCACCCAAAATCCGAAATGTTTTTCTTTGAAAAGATCATGACCGATATTGGTGACAATCAGTCTATTGAAAACCATTTATCGACTTATTCTTCGAGATTGAGGAAAATGTCGGGAATTATCCGTGAAGCAGATGCCAATACGCTTTTACTGATTGACGAATTCGGTACCGGCTCCGATCCTGAATTAGGAGGTGCTTTAGCAGAAAGTTTTCTGGAGTTTTTCTATGATAAAAAGAGCTTTGCAATTATCACCACGCATTACACCAATATCAAATTGGTGGTAGAACAGCTTCCGAATGCACAGAATGCCGCCATGCTCTTCAATGAGGAAACGCTGGAACCGATGTATAAACTTGAAGTAGGACAAGCAGGAAGCTCATTTACTTTTGAAGTAGCCGAGAAAAATAAAATCCCAAGGTTCATCATTCATTCTGCCAAGAAAAAGGTAGAACACGATATTGTAAATCTTGATAAAACGATTGTAAAGCTTCAGCAGGAAAAGTATGAGGTTGAAAAGCTGAAATCTGATCTTGCAGAAAGGAAAGAATCCGTTGAGGACAAGCGTGATAACCTTCAAAAGCTGAATGAGCAGCTTCAGCAGAAATTGTATAATTTCCAGAAACTGTATGAAGAAGAACACCGTAAACTGCAGTTCGGGAATAAGATTGAAACGTTTATCGACAGCTACACCAAAGGAAAATCGAGAAAAGATGTAGTGAAAGATTTTGTAAAACTTCTGGAACAGGAAAAATTCCGTAAGCTGGGTGCTGACAAAGATGAAAGCAAGCGCCTTCAGGTTGTTAAACGGAAAATCACCCAACAGCTGAAAAAAGAAGAAGTGATTGAAAAAATTGCTGAGACCAATGAAAAATTGGAAGAAAAAAGGCAAACTGACCGTTCACTCTGGATGAAAGTGGGACAAAGAGTTCGTATCGCCGGAAGCACAAGTGTGGGAACCATTGAAAAGATTTCCAAGAAAAAGGTTGTGGTGAATTATGGTACGTTCAAAACGACCATTGATGCGGATGAGCTGGAAAGAATTTAATGATCATAGTAAAAACCCATATCACGTTTAAGGATTTTTTGATGTTTCATTTAAAAAATTCATTAATACGAATCATTGTATTTCCAATAATTGCATTGATTTTTTTTGGAATAAATTATTATAATGCAGATAATGATAATCGGGAATTTATGGAATCAGCATCGGTCTGGTTGCTGGTTTTCTTTGTGTTCATCATTATCCGCACTTATTTTAGTGTAAAAAATATTTTTTATTCCAACAAAAATATCCAGGAGATGATTTCTTACACCTTCACGGACGAAAAGATCCGTACGGAAGGCAAAACCTTTGATGCATATGTTACATGGGATTCGATTTATAAAGTAAAAGAAAAAAAAGAATGGTTTCTGATTTACCAAACTGCCCAGACCATGAATATGGTTCCTAAAAAGTTTTTCACAAAGGACCAGATTTCAGAACTTAGAGATCTTATCAGAAAGAATAATGTGAAAGCAAAACTCAGAAACGATTGAAATAAAAATGAAAAGAGTGTCGAAAAGCACTCTTTTCATTTTTAAATAGTGATAAGATATTCTGTTCTATTGCTATATTTGAATATGATTAAAACCATAAAAATTCTCTGGATCTTCTATCTGAAACTATTGATCCCTTCCTTATTGTTTTCTGTATTATTAGCTTTTCAGACAGGATTTAGCATAGGAAATTTCGGATTCTGTTTTCTGGTGATGTTACCTGCATTTCACTTTTTGATTTATGAATTAAGACTGAAAAGGGAATATTTGTTTTTTGCTAATTTTGGATTTTCAAGGCAGCTTCTCTGGATCACAACCGTTTCCATCGGATTTATTATCAACCTTATTTCCAAATTGTTATGAGCAAGCTTCATATTGACAGTATCACAAAATCGTATGGTTCAAAGAAAGTCTTACAGGACGTTTATTTAAGTTGTGAAACAGGAAAAATTGTGGCTTTATTGGGAGGAATCGGATCCGGAAAATCAACATTGTTACAGATTATTTTCGGAACACTGAAGGGAGATTCTCAGTTTATTAAATTCAATGACCAGGTTCTTACAAAGCAATCCGATAGAAAAAATAAGATTGCCTATCTTCCTCAAACTCCGATTTTTCCAAGAGATATTAAAATTAAAAACCTTATCTCATTATTCTGTAATGAAGTGAACACTCAAAAACTTTTTAATTCTGATCTTCTTAAACCTTTGCTAAACAGAACTACGAGAAATCTTTCCGGAGGTGAAAGAAAAATGGTGGAAGTATTAACGATCATCCACTCTAACGCTGATTTTATCTTACTGGACGAGCCTTACAGCGGCCTGTCACCTGTTCTTACGGAAAAGGTAATGAGAATGATAAAAGAAATGTCCAGAAAGAAAGGGTTTATTATATCTAATTTTATGACTGAATATGCACTGGAGCTTTCAGATGAAATTTACCTGCTTTCAGATGCTTACTTAAGACAAATTAAAGATTTAAGAGAATTGCGGCTCCATTATTATCTTCCGAAAAACATTTAATTTATATATTTGACAATCAAAAAAATCATGATGTCCGTAAATAAAACATTATATATATCCGTTTTCACTTTTCTTTTTGTGTTTTTCGCCAAGGGGCAGGATAAAGTTCCTTTCGGTGTTGTAAAAGCAGAAGAAGGTTACGCCATGGTGCGTGTTCATAAAGACGATTACCGTAAAATCATTGATAAAATCCGAATGAAAACCGGCGATGTTTTTATTTATGTGAAACCTGCTCCGGGAGAAACAGAATGGATCTGGATCAAATATCCTGAAAAAGATGACACCGACAAGCCTTTCGTAAGATACGACAGCATTACAAAAGAAGGAATGGTGAACAAAAACCGCGTGGTTTTCGTGGATAAGCTGCCCCCATTTACCCCTTCAAAATCAAAAAAAGGAAAATCGCTTATTTTTACGGATGATACCAATCCTAAAATTCCGGGTAACCAAAGGACAAAAGTGATTATCGACGTCTATCCTTCTTATGCAAAGCTTAAAAAACAGGAAAAAGATGCTGAAGGAAATATCATCAAAATCGACAAAGTAAAATCCTGGGGTGTTGGCAAAGAGATCCCTGAAGGACTAACAGAAATAAAATCAGTAAGAGTTCAGCAGCCGGGAAGAGGCTCTGTCTTTGTTAGAGATGCTATCAAAAATATGTTTCAACCGACAATAGATTTCAATAACGTTGGCGTAACGGCCATTGATAACGACCATATTTTTCTTTATATGACCAATGGCGCCGGAGAGAACCGATATACGACGATCTGGACGATCAAGCAGGGAAAAGTTCAAAGCCAGATCATTTATAAAAACCCGGAATAATTCAGTAATATTCATTACTTTTGCTGCCGAAAGTCCAGCTTTTGGCTTTCAGGAAATTGGTTTTGCTTAACTGCAGATTAAAAGGGAATCGTGTGAAAATCACGAACTGTCGCGCAACTGTAAGTAACTGAAGTCTTTATTAATAATCCACTGTAAAACGTACGGGAAGGAAATAAAGATGTTACAAGTCAGGAGACCTGCCTTTTTCTTCACCACAAAACTTTCGCGATTTGAAGTTTGTTGATCTATAGAACCCAGGGATTTTACGCTCTGCTTTTTCTGTTGTTTTCAACTTTTCATTTCGCTTTAATTTAAATGAAATATGACTACAGAAGAAAGAATTAAAACCTCGGAGACCAGAATTTTCAAAGCCGTTTTCCCCAACACGACCAACCATTACGATACGCTTTTCGGAGGCACTGCCATGCAGCTGATGGATGAGGTTGCCTTTATCGCAGCAACAAGATTTGCCCGGAAACGCGTAGTAACGGTAAGCAGCGATAAGATTGATTTTAAAAGATCAATTCCTGCCGGAACCATTGTGGAGCTTATTGGAAAAGTAGTGCATGTCGGAAGAACAAGCCTGAAAGTGAATGTGGAAATTTATACCGAGCAAATGTATTCTTATGAAAGGGAAAGAGCCATCGTGGGTGATTTTACTTTTGTAGCAATTGATGAATTTAAGAAACCAATTCAAATACTATAAAAGAGCTTCGGCGGCCAAAGGCCGCCGAAGCTTTATTTTATTTCCCGCAGATTGCACAGACTTCACAAATTCTGTCTATATCAAATCTTCAGCTAAAAATATATACATCATCAGCGTAATTTGTGGAATCTCTGAGAGAATTCTCAATTGAAATTAAAACTTACTTCAACACCTTTTCGGTTTCCAGATTTTTAATTAAGAGCAACTGAAAAGCTTCGCCTAGTTCATCAGACGCTCTTACAATCGCATTTTCCAGCATATTTCTGATTTGTTTTTCGGTAACTCCGGCTTCTGTCCAGCTCTTTCCGGAAGTGTGCGAATTCAGAATGAACGGCATGATCCGATCTATGGCACACGCAAAAATAGCATCCGGTGTCTGTTCTTCCTCAAATTCCAGCCACAAATTAAAAAATTCACTTTTTAACGGCTCATCCAAAATACCGAAGATCTTTTGTGCTGAAACTTTTTCCCGCTCAAACTTCCCAACCATCGCCGCTTCGTCAAACAAGAAAGTATCGCCTGCTTCAATTTCAACCAGATCGTGAATAGAAAGCATTCTGATGACTCTCAACAAATCAATATCCGCTCTGTTTTTGGCGTAGGGGAACAAAATTTGTGCAAGAATGATGATCTGCCAGGAATGTTCTGCGGTATTCTCCCTTCTGGAATCATCGGCATTAAAATTTCTTCGCTGTACATTTTTCAGGGCGTCGACAGCCAAGATGAAATCAATTTCCTTTTGAATCTTCATTGCTCTAAGTTTATATGTAAATATTTGAAATTGCCTTCAGTATGAATTATTTTTAAAAAAAATGACAAATTTCATGAGGTGCAAAAATAATACTTTAAATATAAAGCCATATTAATTAACAGATTAGTGTTATTTTTATTGTAAATATTTATCATGGCTTCAGAATTCAATTATCCGCCCGAAATTAAAGGAAAAAGAAAATTATATTCCCTATTTAACGGAGTAAAAGATCCTTTAGGAGTGATCAGTGGAAATCATGCCATTTCAGGAGACAGTTATCATCTTAAAGCTACTTTCACGAATAAATATTTTATTTTCTCTCAGGATAAAGAGTTCACAGAATATATTTTAAAACAAAATCATAAGAATTATTTTAAATCTGAAATACAATCTGTCACTTTAGGAAAATATCTTGGAAAAGGTTTACTGACCAACAATGGAAAAGATTGGCTTAAGCAACGAAGATTAATTCAACCCGGTTTCAGTAAAGCAAAAATTGCCAATCTGGTTTCGATTATGGAAGAAGAGATTGATTCGGCTTTTTCGTCTTTTGAGAAAAAACCTGAAATTGATCTGTACGATGTTTTTCATACTCTGGCTTTTAATATTGTTGCGAAAACTCTTTTCAGTTCTGATATTGATGAAGAAAAAGTGAAAGAGCTGGGCAAAATTATCACTGAAGTTCAGGAAGTGTTTGCGAAAGAAGTGAGAATACCTCTTTATACGCAGGTTTTAAATATTCTCGGAATAACAGATAAAAATATAAGAAAAAGCAAACAGGCAAAGCATATTATCCAGAGTGTGCTGGAAAAAAGAAGGAATTCAGATGAAGAAAAGAATGACCTTTTGGATATGCTCATTCATGCAAGATATGAAGACACACAGCTTCCAATGTCTGATGAACAGCTTGTTGATGAAATGCTAATCCTTTTTATTGCCGGTCATGAAACAACTGCGAATGCTTTAAGCTTTATCTTCTTTGAGATCAGCCAAAATCATGAAACAGAAAAAAAATTACGGCAGGAAATCAGAAAAGAAGGCGAAAATGTTTTCACTACAGAAAATTTAATGAAAAAGTCTTTTACCATTAATATCATTAAAGAAGCTATGAGACTGCATTCTCCGGCCTGGGCTATCGACCGTCAGGCATTGGAAGATGACAGTTTTAAAGACTATTCGTGGAAAAAGGGAACTTTAATTATCCTTTATATTACAGGGCTGCACAGAAATCCAAAGTACTGGAGTGATCCCAACTCCTTTATTCCGGAGCGTTTTGATGATGAGAATGCTAAAAATTTTGCATACTATCCTTTCGGAGCGGGTCCAAGGCTTTGCATCGGTGAGCATTTTGCCATGATGGAAATGGCTCTTATCGTTCGTAAATTCTACAAAAACTACAGTTTTATATCTTATCAGAAAGATTTGGAGAAAAAAGCATTGGTTACTTTAAGAACAACAAGCTTAAAAGGTAAAATTATAAAAAATCTGAGCTAATTTTTCTCAAACTTCTCATTTAATAAATATAGCATTAAAAATAATTATATTGATTTCCAATAAGTTAAGTTATTAATTTATATTTTTTCACTACTTTGTATTGCATAATACCATTTTAATTATATATCTTTGTAATGTAAAATCGAAATAGGATCGTCTAGCTAGGTTCCGGATTTCGAAATTGATATAACTAATTAACAAAACTTATTAAAGATGAATACTGAAAATACCAAAGCGCAAATGCGAAAAGGAATTCTGGAATTCTGTATTTTAAGTCTCATCAATCATCGCGAAATGTATGTTTCCGACTTAATCGATGAGCTGAAAAAAGGAAAACTGGATGTAGTGGAAGGAACACTCTACCCTCTTTTAACAAGATTAAAAAACGGCGAGTTTCTTTCGTACCGATGGGAAGAATCTACAGGAGGACCTCCAAGGAAATACTACCAGATCACTGAAAAAGGTAAGCTGTTCTTAGACGAGCTTCAGAATACCTGGAACGAATTAACAGATTCAGTCAACCAAATTACTCAAAAAAAATAAAAAACAAAGCTATGAACAAAACACTCTCAATAGGACTCGCAGGTTTTTCTTTTACAATAGAAGAACACGCATATATAAAGCTCAGTGATTATCTGAACGCACTGAGAAGCTCTCTGGATGCTTCTGAAGCAGACGAGGTAATGCACGACATAGAAATCAGAATGGTAGAGATCTTCAAAGATTCTATGGCGAAACGTGAAGTAATTAACGACTCTGATGTAGAAAGAGTAATCGCCCAGATCGGAAGCCCTGAAACCATTGAAGAGCAGGAAGAAGCTTATTATTCTGAAAAGAATACCAAAAAGACAGGTAGCGCCGGAACTGAATATTCAGATAAAAAACAACTGTTCCGTGATCCTGAAAGACAAAAAATAGCTGGGGTTTGCGCAGGCCTTGCCCATTATGTAGGAATGGACATTACTGCAATGAGAGCTATCTGGCTTGGAATCTTCATCTTAGGGATTTTTACAGCGGCTGTATCTTCCACATTGGTTTTCTTATTATATATTATCCTTTGGGCGGTATTGCCAAAAGCAGAAACGGCAGCAGATTTCCTGAAAATGAAGGGAAAGCCTATGAACTTCGACAATCTTAAGAATGAGTCTAATAAATTGGTACAGTTTGCCAACGAGTCTACTCAGAGGGTCGGAGAAATATATATCGAAAACAAACCTTATATCAACAATGCAGGTAGCGGATTGTGGAATGTTGTACGATATATCTTAGGTGGAATCTTCGCATTCATGTCTTTATCCTGCCTGATCGGTGTATTCGTAGTGTTCGGTTTCATGGGAGCAGACAGCGACTTTCCTCCTGTGAGTGAAATGAATTTCTATTTCGATAACGACAATATGAAATACGTTATCATGGCGCTGATCACTTTAGGAAGCTTACTGCCTGCGATGTTATTTGGGTTACTAAGTATTAAATTAATTTCACCTAAGACAAAATTAAGAAACACAGGTTGGGTAATCGGAGCATTATTCCTTGCATTAATCGCTTTGGGTGCTTATTTCGGATTCAGCATGGCTAAAAAAGAAATGTTCCTGAAAGGTCATAAAGAAGATACGGAAGAGGTTTCCATCAACACAAAATCAGACACGCTCTATGTTGATTACAAGCAGGTTACCATTCCTCAGAATTTCAAAGGGTATGATGATGATATTTATTCCGACAAAATTTCAGTGTACGAAAAAGACTGGATCCATGTTGATGTAACAAGAAAAGCAGATATCAAAACGCCTTATCTGATCATTAAGAAAGAAGCTAAAGGATATAATCTTCCATTGAGTGTTACCGTTCCTGTGGAAGTTGCAGATAACAAAATTATCCTTCCAAACTACATCAAATATCCTTATGAACACCGATTCAGAGATTACAGCATTGATTATGAACTGGTGCTTCCATTAAAAACCATTGTTATCCCTGCCAAAAAAGACGGAATCAATTTCGATGGCGATCTTAATGCAGACGGAATCAATGATAACGACCAGGAAAGAGATGAAGACGGAAAAATTAAAATCGAAAACAACAAAATCACGGTAAACGGCTCTACGATTGAATATAATTCTGATGATGAAGACAGCATTATTGTAAACGGAAAAAAAGTTCCTAGCAATCAGGCAGATAAAGTGATCGATTCTATGAAGCACAGCATCAAAAAAATGAAAGGAGCAAACATCGACTTCAAAGTAGACGAAGGTAAAAATGAAATTTCCATACAAACTAAATAACTAAACTGCAGAGAGTGGCAGAAGGTGTGAATGGATAACACAACCGTTTGAAATTCACACCCTTCTTCTCTCACTGTTAACGAAAAAAAAATCAAATTTAGTTCGCTATGTAAATAAAATACTTTACATTTGTGTAGATAAAAATTATAACCAAAAACACTCAAAAAATATTAACTAATCATGATACAACTGGCATTAGAAATTGTAATGAAAATCGTAGATTTAATCAGCGGTTTGTTTTAAGAGCGATAATATTTCAATATATTTGTAAAGTATAACCACTTTGGTTATACTTTTTTGTTTTTAATTGAGATGATATGAGAAAGCTTTTTGGCAAAATAATGTTAAAATTAATGGGCTGGAAGGTCGTTCTACAGGGCGACGTAAACAACCTTAACAGATGTATTCTGGTAGTGGCGCCGCACACCCACAATATGGAATATATCTTGGGAAATCTTGCCTATTGGTCTCTGGAGAAGCCATTGAAAATAATCATTAAAGATGCTCATACCAAAGCCTGGTATGGCGGTCTGGTAAAAGGCCTGGGAGGCATCGGAATCGACAGAAGCCAGAAAAATGATCTCGTTAATTTTGTAGCAAAACAATTCGCAAAAGATGACTTCAGCCTCGTGATTACACCGGAAGGCACAAGAAGTTGGGTACCAAAATGGAGAAAAGGTTTCTATCATATGGCATTAGCGGCAAAAGTGCCGATTGTTCTTGCTGCCGGAGACTTTAAAAGAAAAATCATTTATCTCGGTTATACGATCCCTTATGAAAGAATTGAAACGGCATCCTTTGCTGATATCATGACTGAGATTCAGGAATATTACATCAAAAATGATATTGTTCCGAAGGTCCCTGAAAACTGGAACCCGAATATTATGGGGAATGATTCGGAAGTGAGAAGTGAGATGTAAGAAGTTAGAAGTTAGAAGTTAACAAAATTATTGATTGTTATTAACGTATCATTCAGATTCACAATTCACAATATAAATCAATCATCATTTATAGCAGACATGTATATTAAAGATAAAAATAAGGAAGATTTATTGAAGTTTATCAACGGATGGGGTGGAGAAACTTTTGCCAAAACCCTGGATATTAAATTTACCGATATCGACGTTGAAAATGAAACCTTAACGGCAACAATGCCCGTGCTGCCCAGAATTCATCAGCCTTTTGGAATTATGCACGGAGGCGCAAGCTGCGTTCTGGCAGAAACCATGGGCTCCAGCCTGTCTAACATTTTTATCGATGGTGAAAAATACTTTGGAGTGGGCACCAATATTAACACCAATCATCTACGAAGCAAAAAAGACGGATTGGTAACTGCGGTAGCAAGATTTATCCGGAAAGGAAAATCAATGCATGTTTCAGAAATTGAAATACGGGATGAAAAAGGCCAGCTCATTAGCCACACCACCATGACGAATACCATTATCAACAGATAAATTTCAGAAGCTCAAATTTTTTTTGAGCTTTTTTTATTTTTTTACTGCAACCTTTTCAAAATTCTGCATCTTATAGGTACAAACTTAAAAACAATTCTCTATGAAAAAACTACTTTTACCTTTTTTTGTATCTGTATTATCCGTTTTTAATTCTTGTAGTAATACAAGTATTAATGACGAAACAACAGGTAATTTGCCACAGTCTTACGATGTCTATATTGCAGGAAGAGAAAACAGCAAAGCATGCTACTGGAAAAACAACATTAAAACAGATCTTAACGGCGGCGACAATCTTGTACCTCTCGAGATCAAAGAGGAAAACAACAATGTGTATGTCACGGCAAGTCTTGGTGTAACGCCTACTTCTTTTAAATCGGTTCATTATTTCTGGAAAAACGGTAATAAAACTGAAATCAAACAGTATCTTGGAATACCTTCCGGTGCACAGAATGATATAACCGCATTTGGTGTAAACAATGGTGATCTTTATTTTGCCGGTTATGTTGAAAATCTTTCACCTGCCAATCCCAACCAAAGGTATGAACTCTGCTATTGGAAAAACGGAGTAAAAACACTACTCTACCAGAGTCAGTATATTCCATCTGCAGAAGGACTTTTCATCAATGGTTCAGACATTTACGTATCAGCACTTATTGTTGACAATAATCAGAATGTTGACCGAGGGTATTTTAAAAATACAACATTCAATTCTCTTGGACAGCCTAATTATGTTTTCAATTTTGCTAAAAATAATAACGGATTGCACATCCTTTTCCAGAAGAATGCCAAATATTACTTTAAAAATATTACCTCAAATACAGAAACAATGATCGGTAATTACACCATCACTTTACCTTTTTACGGAAAAATTGCTTCTGATGCAGGTTCCAATGATCTGTATACAACGTATTATAATCAGGGAAGTGATTACTTTAAAAACAGCAGTATTGTAAGTCCTGGTTTTTCATCTCTGCCGTATATTCAGGATTTGTTTGTGTTGAATAATAATGTATATATGATAAAATACAGCACGGCAAATAATGCGTATCTTGGCAAAGTGTTTATCAACGGCGTGGAAACCCAGAGTATCAACGGTACACAAAACGGAACTGTAAATTACACATCAACATTTAATTCTATTTATGTTGTGGAAAACTAGAATCTATGTCTAAAATAAAGCCGGATTGGAACAAAATTTATTCAGGTTTATCCCCAAAACTTTTGGGGATTTGCCGCAGATATATACAGGATATTTATACTGCAGAGGATATTGTGCACGATAGTTTCATTACGGCTATTCAAAAAAATGATCAGCTGAATGATGAAAAAGCTTTATTTGCATGGCTCAAAAAAATTGTAGTTAATAACGCTCTTCAGCATATCCGTAAGCATAGCAAAGATACCTTTATCTCTACAGAACCATCAGAAATTCCAGATAACTCATCAGAAATGGAACACCCTATTTTAGAAGATAAAAATATCTTCATCTACGATTTTACCAATGAAGAACTGCTTTCGTCTATTGATAGCCTGCCTCCTCACCACAAATCCGTCTTTAATTTGTATTTTATTGAAAACCAATCACATGCTGAAATTTCAGGATTACTGGGAATTACGGTTAACACTTCAAAATCTCATCTTTTACGTGCAAAAAAATCAATACAAAATTATTTGCTGAATAATTATGTGAATCAAAATACGCCGAAAAACAAGATAGCACAGGTTCTTGTTATTTTTGGACTTGGCGGATTGCTTTGGGCGCAGACTTTCCAGAGTAAATTTGCAGATTTCAAAATAGCTTCTTCAAGGAAACTTCAGATTCCTTCAGATATAAAAACCGGCAGCGTTATGATCTCTTCTTCAAACAGATCTTTACAAAACAAAACGGTAATTGGGCTTACGTTTCTTGTCATCATCATAACTTCTTTATTTTTAGTAAATCGAAAAACAAGTTTATCATTTAAAGATCACACAGTTTCAGCGAATGGTTCCGGCAATACTTCTAAAGAGACGGATGAAATCTCTGTACAAAATAAAAATTCCGGACTTTCAGATGAAGTATCTGCAAAACCGTCAGTTCAAAATACATCTGATGATATAGAATCTGAACAGAAAGAGCATGCTGCAGAAAAACAACATATTAATGATGAAAAAATCGTGGGAATCCATAAAAGCACAAAGAATGTAATCCATAGAGATTCTCTTGATGAGGCTCCACAAAAAGTAATTGTTGTCAAAAAAGTAATCAGGAGAGACACTATATTTATCGAAAAGTAACTAATCGGGCCATGATTTTCAAAAAGATTTTTTTTCTTTTGCTTGTATTTTTGATCAGTTTTTTTCATGCTCAAAGGCGAAAAAAAGTAGACACCGTATATGTTTATGAAAAAGTTGTCGTTTATGACACGGTTTACCTTCTTAAGCCGATCCGTTTTAAACCGAACGGTTTACTACTTCCGGAACCCAGATTGGAAGAAAAATTTTTCGTACGAAATATCTATAAAGAAGATATTGAAAAACAGAGGGCAAAAAACAGAATCAGAAAACAGAAATCCGGAGCGTCTGCATTTGGAATTGAAACAGGATTTGGTTTAAAAATGAGTGATTGGACGAAAGCTGTTTCTAACCAGAATGCTCAGTTGGGAGAGAATTTTAACATCTGGTTTTCAAAGAATATACTATCACCACAGACCTATTTGCTAATTTCCGCCGGTATTTCTCACTGGAATTCGACATTTGACCTCGATGCCAATAGAGATGATACCATTCTTAACGGCTATTATTTCACCAAAGATAGCCAGCCTTTATTATTTCAAAAATTCAACAACAAGCATTTTGAATATTCAGCTCAACTAAAATTTATTTATGAGTGGAAAAACATTCGTCCTTTTGCAGGAGTTTTATTTAACCGTAATACCTACAAAATGCAGTTTTTAGTTCCGGAAAACAATATTCTTGGCAAATTGGACGATTTTAAAAGCGACCAAACCAATTTCGGTTTCATTTTGGGAGTTCAGTACAGGCTTATCAGAAAGGTATATTTATCCTTAGAATATCAACAATATAAAATGAAAAATGTTTCTTTAAAAAACAGTACGTTTGATTTTGACATTTTTAAGACTAATAATACCTTTGCAGAAAGAAAAATCAACTTTGGGATTTCCTACGCTATATCCGGACGCTGATCTTCGAAATGCACTATCAATGATTTATTTTAAACTTCCATTCGACGAAAATCTGTATTCTGCAGATAACAACAATTCTGATGAACAACATATTGTTTTTCATTCTTTTGAAGGATCTGAAACGGTTGCGCATCCCGGAAAGATAATTAAAATAAAACCTGAAGAAACAGATCTTACTCAACTTGTAAGCAGTGCTCTTTCACAAGACAGCAATCATTTCACTCCGGAAACGAAGGACGAATATCTTAAAAATCTCGCTAATGTGATTGACGTGATCAATCAAAATCAGCTTCCGAAACTGGTGTATTCCAGAAGAAAGATCATAACAGACTTTCTCAAAATTGATCTTTCAAAAAGTTTTAAAAATCTTTGTGATTCTTATCCGAATGCATTCCGGTATATTTTTACTGATGAAAAAAATGCCTGGATGGGAGCTTTCTCTGAGGTTTTAGGCAAATTTAACAAAAAGGCACATACCTTTGAAACGATGAGCCTTGCAGGAACGCTTCCTGTTTCGGAAAGCTGGTCTGAAAAGGAAATTAAAGAGCAAAAACCCGTTACGGAATACATCAGAAATATTCTGAAAAATTATTCTGATGATATTGAAGAATCTGCAACCTATGATCATGTCTCAGGAAATATCAAACATCTTCGCACCGATTTCAAAGCCATGATCCGACCAGAAAACCTTGACCTCATTATTCAACAATTACATCCTACTCCTGCAGTATGCGGCATTCCCAAGGATTTTTGTAAAGAGAAGATCCGTGAACTGGAAAAATTTCCCCGCGAATTGTATGCAGGATATATTAAAATTGAAACAGAAGAAAACATCTATTACTTTGTCAACCTTCGTTGCTGCAAACTTTACCAGGATTCCGTACATATCTTTGTAGGAGGCGGAATCACCGCACAAAGCAGCCCGGAAAAAGAATGGCGTGAAACAGAACTTAAATCTGAAGCGATTCTGAAAAATCTCGCGATGATCACGGAATAGCTTTAATTCCTTCAGTTAGCATCAATAAATTTCGTAAAAAAACCTCTTTCGGGAAAGAAAGAGGTTTATATAGATTTTGTAATATAATTCTTATTTTTTAACGCCTACTTTACTCCATGTATTCATTACAAAAAGTAAAATAATACCAATGAGCGCTGAAGCCGCTGAAAATACAAACTTCAGATTATCTTCTGATAATAAATCAGTCTGCCAGTCCAGTGCATACAGATTAATTGCGATGAACACTAGAAATACAACTAAAAATACTTTATAAAACTTCTGCATGATTCTTAAAAATTAATATATGTTTTTACCAATTCGGCAAAATTTGCGGTAAATAATTTAATTGAAATTGCCAACAGAATGATTCCGAAAACTTTCTGCAGGATTGCCAGTGTGGCATCACCTATTTTCTTCTCAAGCCAGTTTGCAGATTTCAGCACCAAATATACGAAAATTGTATTGAGAATGATCCCAAAAATAATATTAATATCGTGAAATTCAGCTTTAAGAGACAAAGTGGTGGTTAAAGTTCCGGCTCCTGCTACCAAAGGAAAAGCAATGGGAACAATAGATGCAGACCTTGCTTCGGAAGTTTTGTTAATTTCAATCCCCAGAATCATTTCCAGGGCGATAATAAAAATCACGAAAGCACCGGCAATGGCAAATGAATTAACATCAACCCCGATGAATTTGAGGATTTTATTTCCTACGAACAGGAAAACAAGCATAATCAGACCTGCAGTAATAGTAGCTCTTTCGGCTTCAATCTTACCGAATTTCTGCTGAAGACTTACGATAATAGGAACAGATCCTATGATATCGATCACAGCAAAAAGTACCATAAAACAGGTAACGATTTCTTTAATAGAAAAATCATTGAAAATCTCCATGCCTTTAGAATTATTAATTTCGCAAAAATATGAAAATAAATTAACTATTTGCTAATTTGAGAATATAAATTCACAATGGAACTTAAGAGAATATCCATTCCTTCCGAAGATTTTACAGGAGCAAACTTTTCAATCTGTATTTTCTGAGTAAGACTTCTGTATTCTTCGGCAATTGCAGCACCTTTATAGTTTTCAAGGAAGCCGGCAAAATCTTCTGCGGAGCTCTGGAAGTATTGATTTCTTACTTCAGAATCCAATTCTTCAAAGGTTTGAAAAAACTTCTCATAATCTTCTTTATCCTTGAGATTTTCCAAATAACTAAAATAATCATTCACATCTGTTTTCAGCTGTTCCCTGATTTCTTTCTCTGCTTCTGCTATTGTGCCTAATGGCTTCACAACAGGCTCACCTGTTTTCTGCAACCTGCGCTTTTTCTGCCAGTTCTTGAAAATAAGATAAGCGACAAACAGTGCAATTAATATAGCAATATTGATGAAAAGAATATTCCAATGCAGTCTGCTTTTTTCCTTAACTTTAAAAGATGTTGTCTTAAGAACAGGAGTATTTACCGTCTCCAGGAAAGTATTTGTATATTCATTTACTTTTTCAACCGTAGTACGCGATTCCAGGATTTGATCATGTGAAAATGCATTGACATTAAGCACTTCCTGCCCAAGATCAACATATTCTTTTTTAGACGGATCAAAAAAAGAAAAATTTTCTGTTTTAATAGAAATTCCTCCTGCTTTTTTAGGGATTACAAGATAATTAGCGAGGATCTCCCCTTTCATTCCCGTCATTTCCGTTTTTACATTGGACGTAATTTTAGGAGCAAACACTTCATAATCCGGCGATTCGGCAAGCTTTGGAAGTTCCATGTTTTTCAGGTTACCTTCACCGCTTACTTTTACCAGGACGCTGATGGGTTTCTTCACTTCGGCTTTTTCCTTAGAAATATTAGAAATACTTACCTTAAAATTTCCTACTGCATTTTTAAAAGATTCAGGAGAATCTTCAGGAAGCTTTTTAACATTGATTTTAACTTTATTGGAAATAATTTTATTTTTTCCCGCAAAAGTACTCATTGAAGCAGAAGCTCCGGGCACCTCAACATATCCTGATTCATTAGGGAAAATAAGAAAGATGGCCAGTACCTGAGACGACATGTTTCCATAATCTGACGGATCAATTTCAGATTTTGCAAAACTTACCGGATATACATCCAGATCATTATCTTTGGGAAGACGGATATTCTTTACCTTTCTCAGATTATCCATATTCCTGGAATATACTTTCAGCACTGCAATGGTAGGTTCATCCTGATATACCTCGCGATCTTCCACCTCCATATTCAGATAAACATCTTTTGAGGAACTCGCTGCGACAGAAGCTTTTTTATCAACATCTTTAATAAGAATATCGAAAGGTTCGGTTTTATAAATCTTATTATTGATGGTAATCAGAAACGAACCTATTTTTAATTTTCCTTTTTGTTTCGGCTCTAAGGCAAGCCGGGTAACAGATTGAGAAATTACGGTGTTGGTCTCAGGATCCATAAAACCATTCGTTATGGAACCTGTGCCAATGAGATTGAATTTTGAGAAATCCGGAAGCCTCAGCTTGGTTTGTTGGCTGTTGTATTCACTGCCTTCAATTTCCAGCACAATCGTAAGGTTGATGACATCTCTTGCAGTGTAAGTGGTTTTATCGGAAGTTACGCTAAGATTTACCTGTCCATAAGAAATTACGGATATTAAAAGGAATATTATGTAGGTAAGTCTGCTCTGCATCACCAATCTTTCTCGTTGCTTTCGGGCATCGAATAAGAATTTTTATTTAAAATTCTTCTGGCGGTTTCTTTCTCTTTATCGCTTACTTTATTGAGTATCTGATTTTCAAGCTGTTTTGGGATTTTCCCTTCATTATCAGGTTTTTGCTCGGGATTATTTCCTTGTCCCTGCCCCTGATTCTGCTGCCCTTGTCCCTGATCTTGTTTTTGATCTTTGGGACCTTTTTGATCATCATTTTTCTGCTGGTTTTGGCCACCGCCTCCTTTGCCGGAGTTATTTTGTTGTTGTTTTTTCTGTTGGTTTTCTTTTTCCTTCAGCTTGGCTATCTCGTAATTTTTTCTTGTAGCCTCGCTGTAAGGATTTTGTTTCAGAGATTGTTTATAAAATTCGGCTGCCTTTTCAGGCTGTTTCATCTGCATATAAGCGTTTCCGAGATTGTGTAATGCTGCAGCTTTATCAGGAACGGTCTGAGAAAGTCTCTGGGCTTTTTCAAATTCCGCTTTTGCCTCTTCATATTTTTTACTTTTATAAAGGGCATTGCCTAAATTATAGTGTGCTGCAAAATCCTTATCATTCGTTTTTATGGCTTCCATATATTTTGCGGAAGCTGCATCATAATTTTTACCGTTAAATTTTTCATTGCCTTCATACACCAGTGTACGATAGTTTTTTTGCCCAAAAAGTAGTCCTGAGCTCAATAAGGCAGTAATAAACGACAAAAAAATGATTTTAGTATTCATCAGATGCAAAATTATTCCTTTATATGTTAATAAACAGTGCCTTAATTGTTAAAATTGGGTTAAAGTAGGCATTGAACGAAGGTTTCGATTATACATTAAAATCTCTTTTCGGATTAAACATATATATCAGGAAGAAGAAAAATATAGAAACCGCCAGAAAATATTGATAATAATGATTGGCATTCTGTGATTTTACCATAGTTTCAGAAGATCCTGTTTTCTTTTTCAAAGCTTCGATAATCCTTTCTGGAGCTTCATTGATATTATTTCCGTCAATATACGTTCCTCCCGTAGATTCGGCCATTTTTTTCAAAGCTTCCGTTTGTCTCTTGGAAATTACCGTTTGTCCGGACATATCTGCTTTATAGCCCATCAGCTGTCCAAACGAATATTCGGGAACCGGCGCACCTTCATCAGAGCCTAGCCCTACGGAAGTAATCATTATTCCTTCCTTTTTAGCCAGCCTTATGGCAGCGTCATCATTTCCTTCATTATCTTCTCCATCACTCAGTAAGACAACTTTCCGGGCATCTTTATTTACATTTTTAAATTTCTGAACTGCGACTTTCATCCCGTTAAGAAAATCGGTTCCCTGAATCTGCATGGAATTGGTTTCAATAGCACCAACATATGTTTCTGCCGAAGTGTAGTCTGTTGTAAGCGGCATAATAGAAGTCGCCTGTCCAGCAAACATTACAATTCCCACTTTGTCACTCTTCATCCGCTGCATGGTCTGGATAATGAGATTTTTCGCTTCTGTAAGGCGGCTTGGGTCGATATCTTCAGCATTCATGGAATTTGAAACATCCAGCATAAAAATAACATTATTCAGTTTCTGGTTGGTCTTGATTTCTTCAGAACCGCTCAGAAGATCGATGATCGAGAAAATAAGAAAAAGTGTTCCCAATAAATATAAAGCAGGAAAAAACTTTGTAAAACCCGAACGTTTTTCAAAAAGATGCTGATGGAATCGACTGTCCGCAAAAAGTTCCCTTTTTTTCTTTTTCCATTTTAAATAACGGACCAGAAAAATGGCTAACAGCGGCAGAAGCAACAGCAATAACAAATACCAATAATTACCTAAGTACCAATCCATTAACTTAAAATTTTATATAATACCCATCTCAGAAGTGCATCCAGAAACAGCATTCCCAACGCTATCCAAAGAAAGATTTTAAAATATTCCTGATAATTGAATAATTTAGCCACTTTCACATCAGATTTCTCCAGCTGATTAATTTCGTCATACACTTCCTCAAGGCTTGTATTTGATGTTGCCCTGAAGTATTTCCCTCCCGTCATTTGGGCAACTTCTTTTAAAACAGGTTCATCAATTTTCACTTCTGTTTCCGTAAAAACAAGATCTCCGAAAATATCAATCTGTGTAGGCATCAGTGCATATCCATTGGTTCCGATTCCGATAGTATAGACTTTTATATTGTTATTTTTCGCAAGTTCAGCGGCAATAGGTGGAGGCATTGCATTTTCAATGGTGTTGACTCCATCGGTCATCAAAATAATAATTTTACTTTTGGCTTTACTGTTTTTCAGGTGATTCACGGCTACTGAAAGCCCTTCTCCAATTGCTGTTCCCGGCTCAAGTTCCTGAAGATTAAGGTTCTGTAGCTCATCGATAACAACCTGATGATCAGAAGTCACCGGAACTTTTGTAAAAGCCTCTCCCGAATAGGTTACGAGCCCGATTCTGTCATTCGGACGTTTCTGGACAAATTTAACGGCGATATCTTTTAAAGCTGTAATACGGTCCGGAGTAAGATCTTTTGTAAGCATACTCAATGAAACGTCCACCGAAAGCATAATATCTATTCCTTTTGTATCGTCGCGGTCCTGAGAGATGGTAAACGTTCTCGGCCTTGCCATTGCGATAATTAATGCAGAAAGAATAATATACTTTGAAAATTTCAGCAAAAACATCACGAAACGGATTCCTCCGCTTTCTCCCATATTGCTAACGGTAGGAACTTTAATTCCTTTTCTCTGCTGACTGCTGACGTCCCGGATCAGAACAGGGATCAACAGCAGGAAAAGCAGTAAAAACCAAGGACTGTAAAACTCAAAATCAAACATCTTTTCTCAAATTTTCAAATTCCAAATCTTTTGATGAGCGCTTTACAAATTCTCTTATATCAGCAAGGTCTTTTTCCATTGTTTCTTTATCCGGGAATGTTTTTGCAAACTTTACAAGATCACCTCTTACGAATACATCTTCTACTACCCTTTCGTTTTCCTGGGAAATGGTATTGTTTTTCTTCATAAGGTCTACAAGATCATCGGTTAGTAAAACATCTGCCGGCAAACGGTATTGTTTTGCGATAAACTTTCTTGAAATGTCAATCAGTTCCACGTAAAAAGAACGGTAATTTCCGGTTTCAACGTATTTTTTCTTCTGGAGTGAATCGAGTTCCTTGAGGGTTTGATTGGTTGCTACAACCGGTGAATCTTTTCGTTTCCTTCCATATTTTACGAACATAATTATGGCAATAATCAGGGCGATAACTGCAATAGCAGCCAGAATATAAAACTTATACAGCTGCCAGTAATCGGTAACTTCAAGCTTTACCTCTTTATTATTCATGATATCATTAATTGGATCATCTTTCTGAGCAGTATTGATGACATCAATTTCATAAGGAATTGTTTTCAGGACTTTTCCTCCCACTTTAAACTCCAGCTCAGGAATTGTGAATTTCCCTTCTTCAAAAACAGCAAATTCTATTCTCCTGTAATAGATATCCTGCGTCTGCGAGATGCTGTCTTTCACTTCCTCAAAATGAAAGGGAAGCAGCTCATTTTCCGGAGCTGCAGAAACCTTTTCGTTATTAAGGTTGTTGATGGTCACAATAATATGATCCACCTCTCCGAGCGCAATGGTTTTCTTTTCCACACTCGAAGAAAGAATCTGTGAAAAAGCGTTTGCACAGAGTAAAAAACAAAATATAAATACTAGTTTTTTCAATTTTAATTAATTCAAAGTTTAAAGTTCAAAACTCAGTTTTTAAAATGGCTGGTTTTGACTTTTATATTTATTTTTTCTGAAAATAATTATACAACAGTTTCGAATAATCCGAACCGGTATCAACATTAAGAAAACTGGCTGAGCTGTTAGCAAAATCATCTTCCAGCGCTCTCAGTTTCTGCTTCTGAGCTTCCGCAAAATTATACCTCCATCTTGCATTCGATGTATTAGCCCAGATCTGTTTACCGGTTTCAGCATCATATAATAAGGTATATCCTACGTCCGGAATTTCATTATCTTTTTCGTCAAAAATCCTCATTCCTAAGAGCTGGTGTTTTTTAGCGGCTGCTTTCAGCATTTTGGAATCATATTCATCTTCAAAATCCGAGAACATGAAAACCAGAGATTTCCTTTTAAAAATACCCATCATATATTCCAGAGCCTTATCAATTTTGGCCGTTGCAGGAATATATTCTGCCGTAAGAATCGTACTGATGATCGAAAGAATGTGCTTTCTGCCTTTCTGAGGAGGGATTACTCTGTAAACCTTGTCAGCAAAAAGAATTAAACCGACTTTATCATTATTTCCTGCTGCGGAAAATCCCAGGCTTGCCGCAATTTCCGCAACATATTCGCGTTTCAGCTGATTCTTGGTTCCGTAATCCATTGAAGCAGAAATATCAACCAAAAGCATCATGGTGAGTTCTCTTTCCTCCTCCATTACTTTCACGAAAGGTTCACGGAAACGGGCTGTTTTATTCCAGTCGATCCTGCGGATCTCGTCTCCGAACTGATAAGGACGCACTTCCGAAAAAGTCATTCCCTGCCCTTTAAAAGCACTGTGATATTGCCCCATCAAAGTAGCTTCCGTCTTTTTTCGGGTACGGATTTCTATTTGTTTGACTTTTTTTACAATATCTTTTATCTGCATATAATTGTTTAAGGTTTTTGGTTCAATGTTTTTGGTTTGAAATGTTCCATTTTATTAAAAATTTAAATTGGCTTAATGGCATCAATAAACTTTAAATCTAAAACATTAAACATTAAACTCGATTGAAACATTAAACCATTCATCATCGAATTTTCGGGCTGTATTTTTTATAGAAATTAATCACCGGCTCATTCCAGTTTAAAACCTGAAAGACCATTCCGCTGTAGCGACGGGATTTTCCATATTCCATCGTAGCTTCAAATAATTTTCTCCCCACCTGTTTTCCTCTGCACCTTTCGGTCACGACCAAGTCTTCAAGATAAAGTCTTCGTCCTTTCCAGGTTGAATAACGGTCGTAAAATAAAGAAATACCGACAATTTCACTATTATATTCAGCCACAAAAGCTCCCCAGACAGGAGATGCCCCAAATCCGTCTTCGATGAACCGATCTAATGTGAGGATAACTTCACCCGATGCCTTTTCATATTCCGCAAGTTCTTTGATAAGTTCCAGCATAGAATGACAATCTTCCGGAACTGCCTTTCTAATTATCACTTCATCCATTACGGAGCCTGAATTTTCGCTAAGATTCTGTTGACGATTTCTTCTGATGAAATTTCTTCCGCTTCCGCTTCGAAAGTAAGACCTATTCTGTGTCTTAAAACATCTTTTGCCAGAGATTTTACATCTTCAGGAATGACAAAAGCTCTTCCTTTAAGGAATGCATACGCTCTTGAAGCGATAGCCAAATTAATTGATGCTCTCGGCGATGCCCCGAAACTGATATAATTTTTAAGCTCCGAAAGACCATAATTTTCAGGAAAACGGGTTGCAAAGACCATATCCAAGATATATTTTTCTATTTTTTCGTCAAGGTAAATCTGGTTAATCAGTTCTTTTGCAGCAACGATATGCTCAAGAGAAATTACAGGTTTTACCGAGGGCTGATGCGAAGTTGACACCATTCTCATTACCGTTCTTTCATCTTCAAATTTGGGGTAATCAATCGTACATTTCAGCATAAAACGGTCGCTTTGTGCTTCCGGCAACAGATAAGTACCTTCCTGATCTATAGGATTTTGTGTCGCCAACACCAGGAACGGCTTCGGCAGCTTCATCGTTTCGTCACCTATGGTTACCTGCTTTTCCTGCATTACCTCTAAAAGAGCCGACTGAACTTTCGCGGGGGCACGGTTGATCTCATCTGCCAGTACGAAATTGGCAAAAACAGGACCTCTTTTTATGGAAAAATCATTTTCTTTAACATTGTAAATCATGGTTCCCACCACATCGGCAGGCAACAGATCCGGAGTAAACTGAATTCTTGAGAATTCACCGTCAACAGCATCTGCAAGTGTTTTTATGGCAAGTGTTTTTGCCAGTCCGGGAACACCCTCCAAAAGAACGTGTCCATTCCCTAAAAGACCGACCAAAAGACGGTCAATCATATACTCCTGACCGATGATTACTTTATTGATTTCTTCGCGGAGACGGGAAAAATGGAAATTGGCTTCTCTTACCTGCTCAGTTAGCTGACGAATATCTTCTGCTTGATATGTATCTGACATAGTCTAATTAAAATAATTGGTAAATTTCTAATAAATAGTTGCATAAATCAACCCAAACAATGCTATTTTTGAGTTAAAGTTTGTTAAATATTCCGGCATTAATGTGATATTGAAAAACAAACATGATCTTGATTGCCTTCTATAATAAAGATATTTTCATAAAAATATATAAATTTTAACTGAATCACCTGTTCAAAAATTGTCATTTCCAGTTTATTAAACTATTTTTGGTGATTAAAAATTTTGCAAAGTGAATTATCATTTTCAAGCCCACAGACAAGTACGGAAGAACCTTCTGGGTATTTTACAGAATACTTCTCATGAAGATCTTCTGCTGATTCCGGACGGTTTCAATAACAACATTTACTGGAATATTGCGCATACCGTTGCTACCCAGCAGCTTCTGCATTATTACCTTAGCGGTAATCCTTTCAGAATTGATAAATACTGGATTGAAACTTATAAAAAAGGTACTTTGCCCAATCTGAATGTTCAGAAGTCTGAAGTAGAAGATCTTGAGTTCTTACTAACGGAAACCTCAAAGATTTTAATGAGGGATTATGACAGCGATTTCTTTTCAGATTACACTCCGTACACCACAAGTTTCGGAATGGATCTTAAAAGCATTCAGGACGCCATCATTTTCAACAATATGCACGAAAGCCTGCATTACGGCTATGCAATGGCACAAAAAAGAGCAATTTTAGGAGAAAAATATTAGGTTCAATGTTTTGAGTTTAAAGTTTAAGATTTATGGCAACAGTAAATAGATTTGAAGATTTAGAAATTTGGAAACTTTCACGTGAATTGTGTAAAGACATCTACGAAATTATTGAATCTACTAATCTTAAAAATAATTTTAAACTTTGCAATCAGATTGACAGCTCTTCAGGTTCGGTTATGGATAATATTGCAGAAGGATTTGAAAGAAATGAAAATAAAGAATTTATTCAGTTTCTGTCTATTGCCAAAGCGTCTTGTGGAGAAACAAGATCACAATTATACCGAGTGTTTGACAGAAATTTCATTTCACAGGAAAAGTTTGAGATCTTAAAAGATCAAAAAGAAGTTTTGAGCCGAAAAATAGGCTCATTCATAAAATATTTAAATATTACAGATTTAAAAGGAACAAAGTATAAACCATAATGGTTTCTGATTTAAAGTTTAAGGTTCTGGATTTGAACCGGATTATTTTAAACAGAAAATTCAAAACATTAAACTTTAAACATTGAACTTTGAACCTTAAACATAAAAATTATTCAATGAAAGACGATTTTATTTTCGGGCTGCGTCCCGTAATTGAAGCTATAGAAGCAGGAAAAACAATTGACAAGGTCTTTGTGCAGAATGCACTTCAGGGGCCTATTTATGCTGAACTTAAAGCAATTTTAGCCAAAAATAAAATCCGTCCCAATTATGTTCCGGTTGAAAAACTGAACCGTTTTACAAGAAAAAACCATCAAGGTGTGGTGGCTTTTATTTCAGATGTTCCTTTTCATAAAGTGGAAGATATTGTTCCTCAATTATTTGAAGAAGGGAAAACGCCTTTCTTACTCATTTTAGACCGGTTAACAGACGTCCGAAATTTCGGAGCGATCTGCAGAACGGCAGAATGTGTAGGGGTCGATGCTGTAATCATTCCTGAAAAGGGAGCCGCTCCAATTAATTCCGATGCCATAAAAACATCTGCAGGAGCTCTTTACAACGTAAAAATATGTAAAGCACCCAATCTTGCTCATGTGGTAGATTTTCTTCAACAGAGCGGTATATCGGTATTTGCAGCGAGCGAAAAAGCTGAAAAGCTCATTTATGATGTTAATTTCAACGAGCCTTGTGCCGTGGTAATGGGTAATGAGGAAACAGGAATTTCAAAAGAAGTCCTTCATCATTCGGATGAAAAAATAAAATTACCGATTGAGGGAAAAACCCAGTCACTGAACGTTTCGGTGGCTTGTGGAGCGATCCTGTATGAAGCGGTAAGACAGAAAATGACTGCAAAAGCAGGATTGTAGTACCTATAAAGAAATAGTAAAATTTAAAAAAAATTCAATGAAAAATATAGCAGCATTAGCGCTGATCTCAACGATAGCTTTGGTTTCATGTAATAAAAAAGAAACGGCAAAAATAACGAAAGTAGATCCTAAAACCGGAAAAACAATTACAGTGGAAGTACCTGCCGATTCTGTAGCAAAAGTGGAAGAAAATCCTGCGATAAAAGATTCTGCAGGAATTTACAAGCAGACTTTCAAGCTGGAAAAAGGAAAAACCTATCCTTTGACTACTTATCAGAGAGATACCAAAACCATGACCGACCCTACCGGAAAAACATTAAATGCAACCAGTGAGGCGACAGATGAAATGTCTTTTACGGTAAACGATATCAAAGGAAATGTATATGACATTACACTGAACCTGATTTCAAAAAGAAACTCTCAGACCTCACAGGGAAAGACAATCGTTGTTGATACCAAATTGCCTATTCCGAAGGAAGACGACCTGAAAATGATCTGGAATATCAACAGAGCGCTTACCGGAAATAAGCTGAATATGAAAATGGATACCAAAGGAAACGTTATTTCCATCACAGGTTTTGATGCGGTTTACAATAAAGTGGGAAATTCTGTAGGAACGATTGTAAAAGATAAAAGTCAGAAAGAAAGCATTATTGAAAGCCTGAAAGAATCATTCAATGAAAAAGTTCTGAAAGACCAGTTTAATAAAAATCTGACGATCATTCCGAAAAAAGGAGTAAAAGTAGGAGAAAAATGGACCAACAGTGAAAATGCCGATGCACAGGGAAAAATAAAAGTAACGTCAAATTATATTTTAAAAAGCGTAGGAAACGGTATTGCTGAAATTGCCGTAACCGGAGGAATTCCTAAAAAAGTGGAAAAGCAGAATCAGGGTGAAGTCACACACAGCTTAAGCAGTGAACTCAGCCAGAACGGAACCATAAAGTTTGATCAGAATACAGGATGGATCAGCAATCAGAATATTTCTGTAAAAACAACACAGATCGAAACCATTTCAAACGGAAAAGAATCGCAATCTATGAAAAGCGTTTCCAATTCTTCTGTGATGGTAAATCCGTCTGCAAAATAAAAGTTTAAAATTCAGGGTTTCGGGTTTAAAGTTTTTCAAATCTGAACGCAAAACTTTAAACCCTGAACCAAAACATTTAAATATTATGAAATATATTTTTGAGCTGGTATTAGCCGCGATCATTATTTTCTTTGTTTGGAATATCCTTAAAAGGATTTTTTTCAAAACATTTTATAGTTACAGATTTAACAATAATAACCAAAATGATAAGCAGCAGGACATACGAAACTCAAATAAAAACAATATCAACTGGGATGCTGAAACCGTAGATTACGAAGAAGTAAAAGACAGTACTGATAAAGGTAATTCCGAAAATAAAAGATAATAACCATCACATGGCGAAAAATAAAAACTTGATTTATATTGCAGTTTCAATAATTGTATTTATAGTTTTAGCATTTTTATATTCCACTCCTGTTTTTACGGGAAAACAGCTTTTCCAGCATGATATCGTGCAATATCGCGGAGGCGCAAAAGAACTCATCGATTACAGAGCCGACACCGGAAAGGAAACCTACTGGAGCGACTCTATGTTCGGTGGCATGCCTACTTACCAGATGGGAAGCCGTTTTAAAGGAGACTTTATCAAAAACATAGATTCTGCCCTAAACTCTTTCCCGAGGCCGGTCAATTATATTTTTATGCTTTTCGCCGGCTTTTTCCTGTTAGGAATGGTTGCCGTCAGAAACTGGAAATACGCATTACTGGGAGCCACATTCTTCGGACTTTCCACCTATTTTTATATCGCCATTGCGGCAGGACACAACGGTAAAATCAATACCATTGAATATTTTGCGCCGCTTCTTGCCGGAATTTTACTCGTCTACATCAGGAGACAATATATCTGGGGATTCATTGTAACCGCCCTTTTTATGGGACTTCAGATTGCAGCGAACCACCCGCAGATGACGTATTATCTGTTCCTTGCGTTAGGATTTTTATTCTTGTCTGAATTAATTCGCGCCATTCAGAAAAAAATACCGATGAAACATTTTCTTGTTTCATCAGGAATTATCGCAGCTGCATGCATTATCGGTGTCGGGATGAATTCCCAGAGAATTATGGCCAACTCCGAATATGTGAAAGAAACGGTTCGTGGAAAGCAGATCTTAACAAACGACAGCCACACCGGAGGAAATTCGGGGATGGATAAAGAAAGTATGCTGATGTGGAGCTACGGAAAGCTTGAAACACTGAATCTCTTCATCCCAAGACTGATGGGCGGCGGAAGCCAGGAGCCCGAAGGAAAAGAAATGATGAACAGAATTCAGGAGCTCGTTCAGGAAAATGTAGGTTCGCAGGCTGAGATGGACAGGATCTCCAAAGGTTTCGGCAGTCTTACGTACTGGGGAGATCAGCCCGGAACTTCAGGGCCGGCTTATCAGGGAGCAATTGTCTGCTTTTTAGCGCTTTTAGGGTTTTTCTTTGCCTGGAAAAAATACCGTTACTGGATTCTTGGAGCAACGGTTCTGACGATCTTTTTAGCCTGGGGAAGCAATTTCATGGCGCTTTCCGACTTTTTTATTGACTTCGTTCCTTTTTATAATAAATTCAGGGCTCCGTCATCTATTTTGGTGGTTGTAGAGCTTTTATTTCCTTTAATTGCGATTATCGGATTATACAGATTTTTCAAAGACAATGAGCTAACTCAGGAATATAAGCAGAAAATCCTTCTTTATGTTGGAGGCGGAACGCTGGGTTTTGTATTGATTTTACTGATTTTCGGAAAATCTTTATTAGGTTTCCATACCGAGAATGAAAAAACATATCTTCCTCCTTTCCTTTTGGATTATCTGAGTGAAGAACGGTTTAAATTATTCAGGATTGATGCCCTTAAAGCATTCATCTATGTTGCCATTGCGGCCGGTGTTTTATTCATGGTTTTAAAGCAGAAACTCAATCATAATATTGCTTTGGTAATCATTGGTGTCGTAAGCTTATTCGATCTATGGACTGTAAATAAGCGTTATCTGAATGACGATAATTATGTGGATAAGATCTTTGCAGAAAATCCTTTCCAAACGGAAAGTTCAGACTTAATGGCGGAAAAAGTTCAGGGCAATCCGAATCTGGAACCTATTCTTGCGAATGTAAATGTCAACAAAACGCTGGAAACCATCGCGGAAAAAGATAAAACACATTACAGGATTTTCAATAATATTTTAGGAACATTCAGTGAAACGAATACCTCTTACTTCAAATCTTCCATCGGTGGATATCACGCAGTTAAACTGAGAAGATATGATGACGTGATCAACGAATATTTCCAGATCATGGATTCGGTAAGAGTTCCGAATATCCTTAATCTCTTAAATGCAAAATATCTTGTGTTGGGTGGTCCTGAACAGCCACAGGCTATTGCCAATCCGAAAGCCAACGGAAATGCATGGTTTGTGAGTGATCTTCAATTTGTAGAGTCGCCCAATCAGGAAATTAAATCCATTGGAGTAATAGACAGCAAGAAAACAGCAGTTATTGCCGCTTCAGACAAAAAATATTTTGACGGAAAAACGGTTCAGGCAGATCCAACAGCGTTTATCAACCTAACAAATTATCAACCCAACGAACTGGAATTCAAATCTCAATCAAAAACACCGCAGCTCGCTGTATTTTCCGAGATCTATTATCCACATGGCTGGAAATTCTTTATTGATGAGAAAGAAGTTCCGTATATCAAGGCAGATTACCTTCTTCGTGCAGTACACGTTCCTGCAGGAAAACATGATATAAGAATGGTATTCGAACCGGAAGTGATTGAAAAAGGTAAGTGGATTTCATTAATTTGCTTCGGATTGTTTATTCTTTTGAGTGGAGTCGGAATTTATGTTCTTTACTGCAAAAGAGACAAAAGACAAGTTGAGGCTATTTAGTATTTTAGAGGTTTAAATTCTGAAAAAGCTGTATATTGATGATTACCCAAAAGTACATAACCGATCTTACCTATAGAATTAACGGAGCCTGCATTGAGGTTCATAAGATCTTGGGTGCAGGACTGGCAGAAATTGTGTATCATAGAGCTTTGGTAAAGGAATTTAAATTAAGAAATATTGAATACAAATCTGAATTTCAAATTCCTGTGGTTTACAAAAATGAAAATTTAAATTGTGATTTTAAATGCGATTTTTTAATTGAAGATTTAATTGTTCTGGAAATAAAATCCGTATCATCTATCTTGGAAATCCATAAAGCTCAGGTTATAAATTACATCAATTTATTAAAAGCTCCAAAAGGAATTCTTGTAAATTTTAATGTTAAAAATATTTTATCATTTTGGTCAGGAAACATTTATAAATAGGTACTTTGATCAATATGACTAAAAAATAATATATCATTTAACCGCAAAAGAAACAAAAGAAGATAATATTGAAAAGTTTATTCAAAAGTTTGCAAAATGTATTCTTTGAGTTTTGCTCTCTTTGAACACTAAAACAACAAGCATCTTTTGCATCTTTTGCGGTTAAAAATAATTATAAATGAACTCTCCGAAAAAAATACTCATCATCACCTATTACTGGCCGCCGGCGGGAGGGCCCGGTGTTCAGAGGTGGCTGAAGTTTGCAAAATATCTCCCTGAATTCGGTTGGAAACCAATTGTCTATACCCCCGAAAACCCGAGTTATCCTTTGCTGGATGACAGCCTTATAAAAGATGTTCCGAAAGATCTGGAAATCGTACAGACAAAAATCTGGGAGCCTTATCAGCTCGCCGAAAAACTTAACAAAAGCAATAAAAAGTTCAAAGCCGGGCAATTTGACGTTGGCAAAAACCAGAGCTGGAAATCCAGGCTTTCGATCTGGGTGAGAGGTAATTTTTTCATTCCTGATGCGAGAGTTTTCTGGGTGAAACCTTCCGTAAAATTTTTAGAACACTATTTAAAAGAAAACAAAATAGATGTCGTTGTAACGTCGGGACCGCCGCATTCTTTACACCTGATTGGTTTAAACCTCAAAAAAAAGCTTCCTCACCTAAAATGGATTGCCGATTTCAGAGATCCCTGGACAGAAATTTCCTATTACAAACATCTGAAATTAACCAAAAGTTCGGACAGGAAGCATCGCCAAATGGAAAGCGAAGTCTTCAGAAATGCTGATATTACTCTGGCTACCAGTTATACCGACGCAGAAAATTTCAGGAAAAACGGGGCCAATTCTTTTTGTATTACGAATGGATTTGATGAAACCGATTCCCCAACAATAAGCTCAAACTCTAAAACGTCCCGACCCTCAAACACTTCAACTTTCACATTGAGTTATATCGGTGTACTCGAACAGCTCAGAAATCCGGAAAACCTCTGGAAAGCACTTAATGATCTTATACGTCAGAATGCAGATTTTGCTGAAAGTTTTGTCTTGAAATTTGCAGGAAGAATTGATGATAAAATTTTAGCAGATTTAGAAAATTCGGCCTTAAAAAATCACATCCTGAATCTTGGCTATTTGTCGCACGATAAAGCAATTGAAGAAATGCAGACCTCCGATATTCTATTGATTACCAATTTTCCGAACAAATCTTCCAAAGGTATTATTCCGGGAAAAATTTTCGAATATCTTGCAACCGGAAAACAGATTATTTCTTTTGGACCGGATGATGCCGATGTTTCAAGAATATTAAATGAAACCCAGGCGGGAAAGCATTTCAGCTACCAGAATTCCGATACGATCAAAGAGTTTATTTTAGAGAAGTTTGACCTTTGGAAAAATGGGTATTCTGCTGAAAATACAACAAATATTGAGCAGTTTTCCAGAAGAAATCTTACGAAGAGGCTGTCCGAAATTTTAGAGTAAGAAATTACTAAAGGTTAAGGATAAGATCAAAGTTGAGCCAGAGATTATTATTTAATTATGAGGCTTCGACAAGCTCAGCGTGATAATGCATAACTTTAGAATTAGCTTTGTCACACTGGGCCTGCAGTGCTTAAAAGTAATCATTTAGATCGTCCACTGGTCATTAATAACCGCCACAAGATAATATTTCCCTTGAAATTCTTCAAAAACAAGACGAAGACATTTCCAGTCCATACCGCTATTGGCATCGGAACCTTTGAGAAAATTTTCCGTGAAATCCGCTTTTGGATAAATTTTTTTTAGATTATTCAGTGAGTTTCCGCTGCCCTGAAATTCATTTAATGAAACCTGGCCTGCTGCAAAATCTTCTGAATATACCCATTTCCTTAAATAATCACTGATTGTAGCTTTATACAGATCACCACTTCCGTCCAGTGCTCCCCAGGTGAAAATTGTTTTGGAAGGAAGATATTTTTCAAAATCAGATTTTGAAAACTTCTTATCCTGTTCGGGATTTACAAATGCATACATGGAAAACCGCACTCCTTTCTGAGGATGAATATATGCTGCTAATCTTTGATAATTTTTATCTTTTAATGCCTGAATAATACCTTCATTCAGTTTTTTAAGAGATTCTTCTTTGTTTAACGATGTATTGACAATACTTTTATCTTGTTGATTATCATCAATATTAGTAACAGAATCAGGACGATCATTGACAAATTTTTCAGGATTTTTTTTACAAGCAACGACACCAAAAATGATAATCGAAAACATTATTTTTCTCATGATTTTAAGAGTATTGGCTAAATTCACCAAAAACGATACCACATTTATTGTCTATTTTATGAGATTTGCAGGATAGATCTAAATTATCAAGATTATTATTTTTGAAGACTGTTAAAATACTTACGTGGCTTGTTTTTTGTAATTTTGTGAAATGGAAACGTTGGATATTCTTATCATTGGAGGTGGGCCGATCGGACTGAATTGCGCTCTGGAAGCACAGAAAAATAATTTAAGCTATCTCATTATCGAAAAAGGAACGATTGTTAATTCTTTATACAATTATCCTTTGTATATGCGTTTCTTTTCTACCGCAGAAAAACTTGAAATCGATGGAATCCCATTCATTTCTACTGCTCCGAAACCCGGAAGGCAGGAAGCTTTGGAATATTACCAGGGAATTACAAGACAACGGAATGTCAATATCAATCTGTATGAAAAGGTAGAAAAAGTTTCCAAAGAAAATGAAATCTTCGTTGTTGAAACTACCAAAGGAAAATATTCTGCAAAAAATGTAATCATATCAACCGGCTTCTATGATATTCCGAATCTGATGAATATTCCGGGAGAAGATCTTCCTAAAGTAAAACATTATTATACCGAACCTTATCCATACGCGAAACAGAAAATCGTTGTTGTAGGCTCCAGTAATTCTGCGGTTGATGCAGCCCTGGAAACTTACAGAAAAGGAGCAGAAGTGACAATGATTATCCGTCATTCTGAAATTTCCAAGAGTGTAAAATATTGGGTAAAACCAGATATTGAAAACAGAATTGCAGAAGGAAGTATTAGCGCTCATTTTAATGCAGAACTTCTTGAAATTAAGGAAAAAACAGTCATTTTTAAAAATGAAAAAGGTGAAATTCATGAAATCGAAAATGATTTTGTGCTGGCGATGACAGGCTATCTTCCCGACTTCGACTTCCTCAGAAATTCAGGAATTGAACTACAGGGAGAATGTCTCAACCCTTTGTACAATAATGAAACAATGGAAACCAACATTCCGAAGTTATATCTTGCCGGGGTTGTATGCGGAGGAAAAGATACCCATCTCTGGTTTATTGAAAATTCCAGAATTCATGCGGAAATGATTGTTCAGCATATTCTTTCAAAGTAATAGGCAATTCATGGTAAGAATTCCAGCACTCGTTCGCAATTACTTAAAAATCAATCTTTGCACCAAGAACAAAATTCCTTTTAGCAGCGGGATTATAATAGCGATTCCCGAAAGCATTGATATCAAAGCCGGAAACATAATCTTCATTATAAAGATTCTGTATCTGCAGGAACAAATTTAGTCTTGTCCTTTCAAGCTCAAAAGGAAATCTGAACTGGATATTTCCCACAAGACTGGGTTCTGACCATACGGAATTGGCATCGTTCAGTGGGATTTTTGAGGTGTAAAAATGTGAATAATCTACAGCAAGTTTTTTAAACAAAACAAAGTTCAGCAGACTGTTTACAGTCGTCCGTGGAACACCGGTGAGATCATTTCCTGAATAATCTGCATCGTTCTGGCGGTAATTTTCAAAGGTGAACCGGTAAAAACTTCCCGACATTCTGAATTTCAAAAAGCTGAAAATAT